>CAZBOR010000140.1:0-1494 GCA_964493585.1 uncultured Oscillospiraceae bacterium | reverse complement strand
ATTCTGGACGACCTGGTGAAAAGCGCCATCTGGTACAAGAAGCTGGGCTTCCAGATGCTCACCACCCGCATCAGTCAGGCCAGCGGCAGCAATATTGAGTTCTGTCTCGCCATGGCGGACGCGCTGAAAGCCTCCCTGGGACGGGACTATCCCATTGAGTTCTACATCGACGGCGTGGAGTCGGGCATTCCTGTCCAGCAGAATCTGGCCCTGGCCCGCGCCCTGGAGGGCAAGATCGACGTGCTGGCAGTCCGCTACGGCATCCAGGACCATCAGCATCCCACGGGCTTCACCTCCACCCGCGCCAAGCCCTCCCCCTGCGTGGACCTGGCCGGCGCGCTGACCCAGGACATCCATATGCGCGGCGGCAAGCTGCTGGTGGGCATCTCCTCCGGCCTCCACGACCCGGACTACTGCGAAAACCTGCTCCGCAGCGAACAGGCCGATCTGATTATCATGGCCCGGACCTGGATCTGTGAGCCGGACTATGCCACGAAGCTCATGGAGGGCCGCGGCGAGGACGTGGTCCCCTGCGTGCGCTGCAACAAGTGCCATGTTCCCAACGGCTCCGATGCGTTCCGCAGCTTCTGCACCGTCAATCCCCGGCTGGGCATGGAGGAGAAGATTGACCGGATGACCGTTCCGGTGACGGCGAAAAAGAAGGTCGCCGTGGTGGGCGGCGGCCCCGGCGGCCTGTATGCGGCCATGACCGCAGCCAAGCGCGGCCACGATGTGACCCTGTATGAGAAGGAGGCCGTGCTGGGCGGTCAGCTCAGCCACGCGGACTATCCCAGCTTCAAGTGGCCTCTGGCGGACTTCAAGAACTATCTGATCACACAGTGCCGGAAGGCAGGCGTCAGAATCCTCCTCAACACCTTTGCCACCAAGGAGCTGCTGGAGCAGGAGCACTATGACAATGTTATTGTCGCCGTGGGCGCGCTGTTTGAAAAGGCCGACATTCCCGGCGCGGAAGGCAGCAACGTCCACCTCGCCGTGGACGTCTACGGCAAGACCGAGGAGCTGCCCAAGCGGATCGCCGTCATCGGCGGCGCGGAAACCGGCGTGGAGACCGGTATGTATCTGGCGGAAACCGGTCATGAGGTCACGGTCATGTCCCGCCAGCGCGCCCTGGCCACCGACGCGGCCCACGCCCACTACCACGATATGCTGGAGGCCGCCTGGAAGGAGCTTCCCAGCTTCCATGAGTGCTGCGGCGTAAAGCAATATGTCTCCATCGACGAAAGAGGCGTCACCTACATCGACGCCTCCGGCGAAACAAAGGTTCTGGAATGCGACGCCGTCGTGATGGCCACCGGCGCCATCGCCAACCGGGACGGCGCGGCAGCGCTCTACGGCGCAGCGCCAAGGACGGATTACATCGGCGATTGCCGCCAGGTGGGCAACGTCCATTTCGCGGTCCAGACGGGCTATGGCGCCGCCAACCAGATATAAATCCATTCGGGTGTGCCGCAAAACGCGGCACACCCGAACTTT
>CAZBOR010000139.1:0-4499 GCA_964493585.1 uncultured Oscillospiraceae bacterium | reverse complement strand
CGGGCCTCAGGGCGTCCGTCAAGTGATTCAGCGTGTTCGTGCCTCACGAATGTTTGCTTTGACGGCATCTCCGGCGCGTTGTTCCCACTTGCTCCTCTCCTGTAAATTACAGTCCCTTTGGGGGACATTTATAATGTCGATTTTGGAAATACTTTCAAAATAGTGCCCCAATTTATGGATAGCTGTTGCGTGAAGCGACATATGTAATATAACTGGAGGTGCTATTTATGGCTACATTTTCTGGACGTTTCACGGCCCTGTGCAAAGAGCGCGGCCCGGTCCAAACTAACATCGCGAAACTTGTCGGCAGAGACCGCACCGGCATCCGGAGGGTTCCGGTTATGAAAAAGCGCATTGGTGTGCGGTACCCTGCCGGCGCCGTCCACGTCGGTACTGCCGCGGCCATCGTCGGCTGGCTTGCGGCCTCTGATCGGCGAACGGCTTGGTATGCGTGGGCCGCCCCTCGGAAGATCGTCCACGGGCGATGATCTCATGTCTTATTGCCTTTACCTCCGCAAATCCCGCGCCGACGCGGAAGCGGAGGCCCGTGGCGAAGGGGAAACGCTGGCTCGCCATGAAAAGGCTCTTTTGGAGCTGGCCAAGCGGCTTCGCCTGAACATCACGCATATTTATCGTGAGGTTGTCTCCGGCGAAACGATTGCCGCCCGCCCTGTCATGCAGGAGCTCCTCGCCGCCGTCGAGCAGGGGGTCTGGGAGGGCGTTCTCGTCATGGAGGTCGAGCGGCTGGCCCGTGGCGACACCATCGACCAGGGCATCGTCGCGCAGACGTTCAAGTTCTCCGATACCAAAATCATCACTCCCGTTAAAACCTATGACCCGACGAATGAATTTGACGAGGAATACTTCGAGTTCGGGCTGTTCATGTCCCGGCGTGAGTACAAGACCATCAATCGCCGATTGCAGCGCGGTCGCCTCGCCTCCGTCAAGGAGGGAAAGTACGTCGGGAACAAGGCTCCCTATGGCTACCGGCGCGTGAAGCTGGAGCACGACAAGGGCTGGACGCTTGCGCCGGTTCCCGAACAGGCTGACGTGCTCCGCCTCATCTTTGAGCTGTACACCGTCGGTGAGCGGCAGGAGGATGGGGAAAGGAAGCGTCTTGGGGTCTCTGTCATCGTCCGCCACCTGAATAACATGGGCATTCCGTCCGCCACCGGCGGGGTGTGGGTTCCTGCCTCCGTCCGGGATATGCTCCGGAATCCCGTCTACTGCGGAAAAATCCGCTGGAACTGGAAACGGGCTTCAAAGAAGATGGTGGATGGAAAGCTCATCGTAGAGCGTCACCGCGCTCCGCCGGAGGACTGCGTTATCGTTGACGGTCTGCATCCTCCGCTTATCTCCGAGGAGACATTCGCGCTCGCGCAGGAATATCTCTCGAAAAATCCGCCGCGTCCGATAGGAGAGCGGAATACGGTCAAAAATCCGCTTGCGGGTCTTGTCATCTGCGGCAAGTGCGGTCGCCGGATGGTGCGCCGTCCTCATGGCTCTCGCCGCGCCGCCGACACGCTCATGTGCGCCTGTACCTCCTGCCAGAACGTCTCTTCCGACCTGTCCCTTGTGGAGCAGCGCATCCTTGACGGTCTGCGGGATTGGCTCGCAGCCTACCATCTGGAATGGGAGACGAAGGCTCCGGCGGACACATCCGCCATCGAAATGAAGCGCAAAGCGGCAAAAGGACTTGAGACGGAGCTCCGTAAGCTGAATAAGCAGCTCGATACCGTCCATGATCTTCTGGAGCGCGGCGTGTACTCCGCAGAAAAGTTCCTCGAACGGTCTCGCCTCCTGGCGGAGAAAATTCAGGCCGCCAAGGACGGGCTTGCTGCGGTGGAAGCCGAGATCGCCCTTGACGAAGCGCGGGAGGCCGTTTGCCGGAACATCGTCCCGAAGGTGGATGAGCTGCCGGCGGTCTACGCCTCGCTCCCGAATGTCAAAGCCAGGAACGACCTGCTCAAGGGTGTGCTCGAAAAGGCTGTCTATACGAAGGAACACAGTGCGCGTTGGCATGGCGCCGCGGATGACTTCGAGCTTATCCTGTACCCGAAGCTGCCGGAGGCTCCTCCGGGTAAAGAGTGAAGCTGCCCCTTTGAGGGATAGCCTTGTTACGCATAACCTCCCGGTACTGACGAATTGGGCCATCTGGAAATGGTCGGCACTCTGGTCCACCAGCTTACAAGGAATCTGAAGGACAAAGAGCTCCGGGAGGGGGAATTTGCCCCGTATTTTGTGGACCACGGAACAGGCGTCTATCCGACCTCCGCCAGCGGCAGCCCCTGGAATGCCGCCAGCATGGCCGTTAAGGGCGATCCCATCACCGATCTGACTGAGGACCTGGCGGCGGAGCAGAAGGCCCGCACGACCTATGACAACATCCTGGTCCTCTCCGATGACCCGGATGTGAACGACGTAATCAAGTTCCTGCGGGCTCGCGAGGTCGTGCATTTCCAGCGGTTCGGCGAGGCGCTGGAGCTTTTGAAGGATGAGCTGGACCGCAAAAACATCTACAGCATGAATCCTGCGCGGAATCAATAGCATTTGGGCGTCTCCGGTATCTCGGAGGCGCCCAAACGGAACGCAAAATGCGATCACACGAAAAACACACGATATATTTCAAAATGACAGTGGCAATTTACAAAATATCTGATATAATAATCAAAATGCGTAATGAGCGGAGTGATTGCTATGTATAAAACACTGCGGAAGGAAAGTCTGCGGGTGGTGCTGCCCAGGATCATTGTCTGTCTGGTGCTGGGGATCGCGCTGCTCGCAGTCAGCGGCGGCGGACTGCTGAAGCTCCTGCTGGGGCCCGTCAGCCTGACGGAGCCGGAGGCGGGGCAGTATGTGTCCTTTGACGCCAGTGAGGTCATCGTGGCCTTTGCCAATCTTACGGTCACAAACAGCGATGGGGACTCCGAGACCAAAAAGACCTACTATCTGCTGCCCGTCGGGGATGAGGGATATATGGCCGTGGTAGATGTCAAGGAGCGGAACGGCAGCCTTCTGGAGCGGGCCATGGACCAGAGCTATGAATACTACCTTGGCGATCTGGAGAGCCTCACCAAGCTGGGCGCTGTCAGCGGCACCGTAGAGCCGCTGGAGGACGACATGGTGGACTATATGACAAGCTGCATCGACAGCTACGCGCTCCCCGGCTATGAGGAGGGCGCCGACAGCGCGCATCTGGTGGTGGAATACCAGGTGGAGCTGGATCATGTGGGCTTTCTTTGGAAGCCTGTGGCCATTGGACTGGGGATTGCCGGCGCTGTATTTCTGCTGCTGGCCCTGGCGCAATTCCTGGTGGTCCGGTGCGGCGTCTATCAGAAGCGTGTCCGCGCCCTGATCGGTCAGGAGGAAGGCGGGGCCTTTGACAGCGCGGAGAAGATCGAGCGTGTCCGGGTGGGCAAATACATCTGGTATGCCAAAGGACCGGGCAGCCGCGCCCTGGAAACGGAGAAGCTGGTCTGGGGCTATGTCATGCCGGAGCCCATGGTGGTCAGCAAATATCGCTGGCCGGTGGCCCTGTACGACCGGGAACAGAACTTCACCCGCATCAACTTCATGGAGCAGAAGCACTGTCAGGATTTCCTGAATACCATCGCGGACCGGGGCGCGCCCTTTGTGCTGGGCTACACCAGCGAAAGCGCACAGAAATTCCAGGACCGGTTCGATGACTTTCTGACGCAGGCGGAGCAGGACGCCAAGGCGCGCAGGACCCAGCAGGAGAGCGAGACTTAGACTCCCTCACGCTCCCCCGGAAAATCTATCCCTGTTAGAGATTTTTTCCGCAGCAACGGTTGACTGTTTCGTGCGGCGTGCTATAATATAGACAGCGTGAACACGCAAAACACTACCGATATGGAGGGACCTACGATGGATCAAAAAGTAGCCCAGTTACTCAACGACCAAATCAACAAGGAGCTGTATTCCGCATACCTCTATCTTGACATGGCCAATTTCTATGACGACAAGGGCCTGGACGGTTTTGCGAATTGGTTTGAGATTCAGGCCAAGGAGGAGCAGGACCACGCGATGCTCATCTACAAGTATCTGCATAACAACAGTCAGCCGGTGACGCTGCTGGAGATCGGCAAGCCGGACAAGACCTATGCCACCCTGATGGACCCGCTGAATGCCGCCCTGGAGCATGAGAAGTATGTGACCAGCCTGATCCACAACATCTACGCGGCGGCGCGGGAGGCCAACGACTACCGCACCACCCAGTTCCTGGATTGGTTTGTCAAGGAGCAGGGCGAGGAGGAGAAGAACTCCTCGGACCTCATCACCAAGATGGAGCTGTTTGGCGACGACGCCAAGAGCCTGTATATGCTCAACAGCGAGCTGGCCGGCCGGACCTATTCCGCGCCGTCCCTGGAGCTGTAATGCCGGTTCTCAGCGCACCTGTGGCGTCATAAAAGAGCTTCGATCTTTTTCCCGGAATCCGTAAGGAGCCTCCCGCAGAAGATTTTTCTGCGGGAGGCTCCTTT
>CAZBOR010000138.1:0-4646 GCA_964493585.1 uncultured Oscillospiraceae bacterium | reverse complement strand
ATGGACAGTCCCTTATCCGATCAGCGGGGCCAGCAGGGGGATCGTGACCACCGACAAAACGGTGGAGACGAACACGCCCTTTGCCGCCAGCTTTTCGTCGAAGCCGTACTCCGTGGCGAACAGCACCGCGGAGTTTGCAACCGGGGTCAGCAGCAGCAGATAGACGATGCTCCGCAGATAGGCGTCGGAGATCGCCGCCCGCAGCAGGGGCAGCAGGAGCAGCGGGAGCGCGATCTGCTTGACGGCGCTGAACAGATACACCCGCCAGTCGTCCACCACCTCCCTGGGCGGCATGGAGGCCAGGGTGCTGCCGATACACAGCATCGCCGCCGGCGTGGTCATATTTCCGATGGACTCCGTCACGCTGACGATCTCCTCCGGGAAGGACAGGTCCAGAATGTACAGCAGCACCGCCAGCAGAGACAGCAGCACCCCTGGGGTCAGCAGCAGCCTGGGATTCGGCCGCGCATGGGTCTCCCGTCCGATATGCAGCATCAGCAATCCGATGGTATAGCCGGAGATATTGAACATGATGTTGATGATGGCCGTATAAAACACGGCGCCGCTGCCAAAGATCGCGCTGACCAGCGGAAAGCCCATGAAGCCCACGTTGGAAAAGGTCATCATAAAGGCATATACCCCCTGCTGCTCCTTCGGGAGCCGCAGCAGCTTCACGATTATCAGCGACAGCACAGGCAGGAGCAGATACATTCCCGCCGCCACCAGAAATACCACGCCGGCCGCCGCCAGGTCCCGCTCCCCCTCCTGCCCTATGACGGAGTGAAGGATCAGACACGGCATGGCCACACTGAGCAAAAAGGTGGTCAGCTTGGCCGTAAACTCCCGGTCCATCAATCCGACCTTTCTCAGGATATATCCCAGAAGCATCATCAGAAATATCCGGACCATCTGTGACAAAATGACCGACGCCTCCACAGGCTGTCCCCTCCCCTTCTCCGCCGCAGCGCGGCGGTTTTTTGCGCTCTTTTTTCATGCTTCGGCATTTTAAGCACTAGTATAAGACACTTCCGCGAAAAATACAAGTGACTTTTTTCCGGACATTTCCGGTTTATGGCGTTCCGCCCGCAACAGGGTTTGCAAAACGGTCTCCGGTATGATACAATCTGTCTGTCGGGGTTCTTTTGCGGAAAAACGGGAACCATAGTCCGTGTGCTTCCGTTTTCCGGGGAACCGATGTATTCCACCAATCAACACAGGAAAACAGTATGCCCGGCGGTCTGACCATGGGTATACGGGAAAGGACAGTGTCAATGAACAAGCAACGGATCCTGCTGATGCCGGGGGTCTATCTCACCGTGCTCAGTACCAATAAATTTCGGACGAACTGCCTGTCGCTGAATCTGCTGCGGCCCCTTCGCCAGGAGGAGGCGGCGCTTAACGCGCTGCTGCCCGATGTGCTGCTTCGCGGCTGCCGGATGTGTCCGGATATGAGCGCCATCTCCGCCTGGCTGGACCAGCGCTACGGCGCGGGCATCGAGACGCTGGTGCGGAAGAAGGGCGAGCTTCAGACCGTGGGCTTTTTTGCGGACTATATCGACGACCGTCTGGTGCCGGAGCCGCTGACGGAGGAGATGTGCCGTCTGGTGGGCAGCTTCCTGCTGGAGCCGGTCACGGAAAACGGCGTGTTCCGCCGGGACTATGTGGACGGAGAAAAGGTCAACCTCATCAACGGCATCATGGCGCAGATCAACGACAAGCGCACCTATGCCTCCATCCGCCTCCGGGAGGAGATGTTCGCGGGAGAGCCCTACGGGGTCAGCAAGAGCGGCCGGCGGGAGCAGGTGGAGGCCATCACGCCGGAGAGCCTGTACGCCCATTACCGCTATGTGCTCTCGCACTCCAGGATCGAGCTGATGTTTGCGGGCCACGCGGACGCCGATGCTCTGGCGGAGCAGCTTCGCCTTGCGCTGAAGGACCTGCCCCGCGGGGAGCTGGACGCGACCGGGACAACGATCGGTCCCATGCCGAAACAGGTCCGGGAGTGCAGCGAGACGATGGACGTGACCCAGGGAAATCTGGTCATGGGCTTTCGCACGGGAATTACGGCGGCGGACCCGGAGTATCCCGCGCTGCTGCTGCTCAACGGGGTCTACGGCGGCGGGATCACCTCAAAGCTCTTTACCCATGTGCGGGAAAAGCTGAGCCTCTGCTACTATGCCAGCTCCGGGATTGACCGGTTCAAGGGCGTCATGCTGGTGTCCTCCGGCGTGGACATGGATAAATACGAGGAGGCCAGGGACGAGATCCTCCGGCAGTTGGAGCTGTGCCGGGCGGGAGAGATCACAGAGGAGGAGGTCACGTCGGCCCGCCGCGCCCTCTGCTCCAGTCTGCTGAGCAGCGGAGATTCCCTGAGCTGGATGGAGGACTTCTATCTGGGCCAGGAGACAGGCGGCTTTGATTACACCCCGGAGACGCTGGCGCAGGCACTCGGGCGTGTGACCGTGGAGGACATGGCCCAGGTGGCCAGACGGCTTCGGCTGGACACGGTATTCTTCCTAAAGGGGGCGGAATGATGGAAAAATATGTTTATGACCGTCTGGGGCAAACGGTTTACCGGGAAACGCTGCCCAACGGCCTTCGCCTTAGCGTGGTCCCAAAGCCGGGCTTTGTGAAGAAATACGCCTGCTTTGCCACCAACTACGGGTCCATCGACATGGCCTTCACGCTGGACGGACAGCGCCGCCAGACCCCTGCGGGCGTGGCGCACTATCTGGAGCACAAAATGTTCGACATGGAGGACGGCAGCGCCATGCAGCAGTTCTCTGCGGCGGGAGCCAGCCCCAACGCCTTTACCAGCTATCACCTGACGGCCTATCACTTTGAATGTACCGAGGGCTTTGCGGACAATCTGAGGCTGCTGCTGCGCTTTGTGTCCCACCCCTATTTCACCCAGGAGAGCGTGGACAAGGAGCAGGGCATCATCGGCCAGGAGATCAAGATGTACGAGAACCATCCCGGCTCCCGGCTGGGAGAGAACCTGTTTCAGGCCATGTACCGGCATCATCCTCTTCGCATCAATATCGCCGGGACGGTGGAGAGCATCGCCGGGATCACGCCCCAGATGCTCTACGACTGCCATCGGGCCTTTTATGACCCCTCCAATATGACCCTGTGCGTGGCGGGAGACGTGGACCCGGCGCTGGTGCATGAGATCGCCTGTCAGGTGCTCCCCACGGAGCCGGGCGGCGTCTCCGCCAGGGATTACGGCCCGGCGGAGCCTCTGGCCCCGGCCCAACGGGAGATTCGGCAGGAGATGGAGGTGGCCATGCCCATGTTCGCCATCGGCTTCAAATGCCCGGAGGTCCCGGAGGGACCGGAGCGTCTCCGGCAGGAGCTGCTGGGGGACCTGGCGGCGGAGCTGCTGTGCGGGGAATCCTCGCCGCTGTATCAGCGGCTCTATGAGCAGGGCCTCATCGACTCCGGCTTTGGCGTGGCCTATGAGCAGCTGAAGGGAATGCCCGATGTCTCCATGGCCGGGGACAGCGACGATCCCAAGGCGGTGCTGGAGGCAGTGCTGGAGGAGGCCGAAAGGATCGCGGCGGAGGGCCCGGACGAGGCGCTGTTCCAGCGTCTGAAGCGCTCCTCTCTGGGGCGGCGCATCCGGGGCCTGGACGCCTTCAGCGGTCTGTGCTACCGGCTGGTGATGGGCAGCTTTGACGGCTACGACTATTTCCGGTTCCCGGAGTATTACCAGGAAATCACCGCCGCAGACGTGCAGGCGTTTATTCGCACCCATATTGTGCGGGAGCAGGCGGTGCTCTCCGTCATCGAACCGAAGCGTCAGGAGGTATAAATCATGTATCAGGAAATCTCGTTTCCCGCGCTGGGACTGAGCTTCAACCCCTCCCGCGTGGCCTTTTCCATCGGCGGCAAGGCAATTTACTGGTATGGCATCATCATCGCCGTGGGCTTTCTGCTGGCGGTCATCTATGCCCTGCGGCGGTCCGACCAGTTCGGGCTGACCCAGGACAACATCATTGATATGCTGATCTGCGCGGTCCCTGCGGCGGTGGTGTTCGCCAGAGCCTATTACTGCCTGTTTGAATGGGATCTGTACCGGGACGCGCCCATCCGGGTGCTGTATATCTGGGAGGGCGGTATTGCCATCTATGGCGGCGTCCTGGGCGCGGCCCTGGGCCTTACGGTGTACACCAAGGTGAAGAAGGTCAGCACCTCGGCGATGCTGGACATCGGCGGTCTGGGACTGCTGATCGGCCAGAGCATCGGCCGTTGGGGGAACTTTATCAACCGGGAGGCCCACGGAGGCGCCACGGACAGCTTCTTCCGCATGGGCCTCACCGATTCCTCCGGCAACACCATCTATGTACATCCCACGTTCCTGTATGAGTCCCTCTGGAACGCTCTGGGGCTTCTGATCCTGCATTTCGTCTCCAAGCGTCGGAAATATGACGGGCAGATCTTTGTGATGTACCTGGGGTGGTACGGTCTGGGACGGCTGTTCATCGAGGGTCTGCGAACCGACAGTCTGTACATCCCCGGCACCAATCTGCGCGTGAGCCAGCTTGTGGCGGGCATCTGCGTGGTTTTCGCGGTGGTGTTCCTGTTCATCAACCGGGTGTTCCGGGAGCATGACCCGGAGGACCTGTATGTGAACGTGAAAAAAG
>CAZBOR010000137.1:0-4670 GCA_964493585.1 uncultured Oscillospiraceae bacterium | reverse complement strand
CCGACGAGGTGTTCCGCGGCCCCCACTCCATCGTGTTCGATGAGGCGGAAAACCGGATGCACACCATCAAGGCGGTGCTGGTGGCCATGCTGGGCCGCTGACGGCCGCTTGGGCGAAAAAACTAGGAAAATGTAACATGAAAAGCATGATATTTATATGCAAATTGTCAAACAGGTCTTGCAATATTCACAAAAAAAGATTATAGTTTAAGTATATTCCAGCAGTATAGGATGTGCCTTGTGCGAGGGCAGGATGAATGTATGGGGGCCTATGCCGCGGCATCCCCCAAAGGAGGAACTACAATGTCCAGCAGAATATTCCAGAGTGTTATCATGCAGATGAAGGACGCCAGCAGCCGGCTGCTGGGCGTCATCGACGGCGAGGGCAACGTTATTGCCGCCAGCGAACCGTCCAGTCTGGGCGACAAATGGGAGGACGCGGCCCACCGCCTCAACGCCACCAACGAAATGGTGACCGTCACCGAGGGAAAGACCTTTAAGACCCTCAACAACTGGAGCGCCCGGTTTGACTACGCCGCGTTTGTGGACGGCACAGACGAGCTGGCCAGGAGCCTGTGCATCATGGCCTGCGTGGCGCTCAACGGCGCCAAGACCAACTATGAGGAGAAGCACGATCGCGGAACCTTTGTAAAGAATATTATCACCGACAATATCCTGCCGGGCGATATTTATATCCATGCCAAGGAGCTGCACTTCGTCACCGACGTACCCAGGGCGGTATTCCTGATCCGCCAGATTGGGAAGGTGGACGTGGCCGCCATGGATGTCCTGCAAAATATGTTTGCGGAAAAGCAGCAGGACTATGTGATCTCCGTCAACGAGACCGACATCGTTCTGGTGCGCCAGGTGTCGGCCTCCACCGACGGCAAGGACCTGCTGAAGCTGGCCCAGGCCATCGAGGAGACGCTGAACTCCGAGCTGTTCGTCAAAACCGTCATCGGCATCGGCACCATCGCCAACCATATCCGGGAGCTGGCGGACTCCTACAAGGAGGCCCAGACCGCCATCGAGGTGGGCAAGGTCTTTGACACGGAGAAGAGCGTCATCAACTACGAGAACCTGGGCCTGGGACGGCTGATCTACCAGCTTCCCACCACGCTCTGTGAAATATTCCTGTCCGAGGTCTTTAAGAAGAACTCCATCGACTCCCTGGATCAGGAAACGCTGTTCACCATCAACAAGTTCTTTGAAAACAACCTGAATGTCTCGGAGACCTCCAGAAAGCTGTTCGTCCACCGGAACACTCTGGTGTACCGGCTGGAGAAGATCAAGAAGATCACCGGTCTGGACCTCCGGGAGTTCGACCACGCCATCATCTTCAAGGTGGCGCTGATGGTCAAAAAGTATCTGGATTCCAGAGAAAACTCCGTTCGCTTAAACTGATTCTTGGAGGAAATCTATGAAACAGAAAAAAACCATGACGGCGGTGCTGGCAATTCTGCTGGCACTGCTCATCATCGTGCCTACCATCGCCAGCGTGATCGCGGCGTTCCTGTGACGAGGTGCGGTATGAGCGAAACAATGAGACGAATGCTCACGGCGGCGGCCTGTATCGTGATGGGCTGCGCCATCGGCATTGTGGTCACCTACTGCGCCGTCACCGGCGCCGTGACAGGCCAGAGCGCGGAGATCCGGACGGGCATGGCGAAATATGCCGAGATCATGGATCTGGTGGACGAATATTTCATCGGCGAGGACGTGGACCTGACGACGGTGAACGATGCCATGTCCGCCGGGATCATCGACGGGCTGGGAGACCGCTGGAGCTACTACGTCAGCGCCGAGGACTATCTGGCCTATCAGGAGAACATCAACAACGCCTATGTGGGCGTGGGCATCACCATCACCGCCCAATATGACGAGGATGAAAACCTCCTGGGCTATGAGGTCACGGATGTCACCAGCGGCGGTCCCGCCCAGGAGGCGGGGGTCCGGGCGGGCGATGTGCTCACCCATGTGGACGGCACGGATGTCACGGAAATCACCCTTACCGAGACAAAAAATATGGTCAAGGGGACGGAGGGAACCACCGTGGAGCTGACCTTTCTCCGGGATGGGGAAAGCGTGACCATGACGGTGGAGCGGCGGTCCATGACCATTATCCCCGCCGAGGGCCGTCTGATGGAAGGCGGCGTGGGGTATATTCAGATCGACAACTTCGACGCGGGCTGCGCCGATACGGTCAAGGCTCTGGTGGAGGACCTGCAGACCCAGGGCGCCACCTCGTTGCTGTTCGACGTGCGGAACAATCCCGGCGGCTTGAAATCCGAGCTGACAGACCTGCTGGATTACCTGCTGCCTGAGGGGATCGTGTTCCACACGGTGAACTACGCCGGAGAGGAGAGCGTCGTCACCTCAGACGCCGACTGCGTAGATCTGCCCATGGCGGTGCTGGTCAACGGCAGCAGCTACAGCGCGGCGGAGTATTTCGCCTGTGCGCTGCAGGAGTATGGCGTCGGCATCGTGGTGGGGGAAAAGACCTGCGGCAAGGGCTATTACCAGGTGGGGCTGACCCTCAGCGACGGCTCCTGCGTCAACCTGTCGATCGGAAAGTATTATACGCCCAACGGCCTCAGCCTCATTGACGTGGGCGTGACGCCGGATCTGGAGATTCCTCTGGACGAGGAGGAGACCCTGGCGCTGGCCCAGGGGACCCTGGCGCCGGAGGACGATATTCAAGTCCAGACGGCGATCCAGTGCTTGCAGCCCTGAGGGGCATATATCATGCCGGAAACCGGTAGAAGGAATGGTGTTATTTTATGGCAAAAGAGTATAAGCTGAGTCCGGAACGTCTCCAGGAGCTGGAGGCGGAGCTGACCTATCTGAAAACAGACCGGGACAAAGAGGTCACAGAGATGATCCGCGTGGCCCGCGGCTACGGCGATCTCTCGGAAAACAGTGAGTACGACGACGCGAAAAACGAGCAGGCCAAGCTCTATGCCCGTATCGCCGAGGTGGAGGAAATCCTGGCCAACGCGGTCATCATCAACGCGGAGGAGGCGGCCACGGACCACATCGGCCTGGGCTGCACCTTCACCGTCAGGGACATCGAGATGGACGAGGAGAGCACCTTTGAGCTGGTCGGCTCCCAGGAGGCCAACCCCATGCGCGGCCGCGTGTCCGACGACGCGCCCTTTGGCCGTGCCATGGTGGGAAAGTGCGTGGGCGAGATCGTCAAGGTGGAGGCCCCGGTGGGCGTGATCGAGTATGAGGTCATCAGTATTTCGCGTTGAACGGAGGAACAGGATTGGCGGAAAATAAGGAAAATCTGGGGGATTTGCTGAAAATTCGCAGGGAAAAGCTGGCCGCCCTGCGGGAGGCCGGCCGGGATCCCTTTCGAGTGACAAAATACGATGTGGATACCCACACGGCGGAAATCAACGACAATTATGAGGCCATGGAGGGCAAAACGGTGTCCGTGGCGGGACGGCTCATGTCCAAGCGCGGCATGGGCAAGGTGTCCTTCTGCGACCTGATGGATGAAACGGGCCGGATACAGCTTTACGTCCGCCGGGATCTGGTGGGAGAGGAGCCGTATAGCTGGTTCAAAAAGTGTGACATCGGGGACCTGGTGGGGGTCTCCGGCGAGGTTTTTAAGACGGAGAAGGGTCAGATTTCGGTCCGCGCCGCCCAGGTGACGCTGCTGGCGAAGAACCTCCAGCCCCTGCCGGAGAAGTTTCACGGTCTGACGGACCGGGAGACTCGCTACCGTCAGCGCTATGTGGACCTGATCGTGAACCCGGAGGTGAAGGACACGTTCATCAGGCGTAGCCACATCCTGCGGGAGCTGCGGGCGTTTCTGGACGGCAGAGGCTTTCTGGAGGTGGATACGCCGATCCTGACGCCCTTTGAGATCGGCGCGTCCGCACGGCCCTTCTACACCCACCACAACACGCTGAATATGGATATGGTGCTCCGCATCGAAACGGAGCTGTATCTCAAGCGCCTGATCGTGGGCGGTCTGGAGCGGGTGTACGAGGTGGGGCGCATCTTCCGCAACGAGGGCATGGACCCCAAACACAACCCGGAGTTCACCACCATCGAGCTGTACCAGGCCTATACGGACTTCCACGGGATGATGGATCTGGTGGAGGACATGATGCAAGCTGTGGCGGAGAAGGTCTGCGGCACGCTGACCATCCCCTATCAGGGGCAGGAGATCGACCTGGGCCATTGGGAGCGCCTGACCATGGTGGAGGCGGTGAAGAAGTATTCCGGCGTGGACTTTGCCGACTGGAAGACCGACGAGGACGCCATCGCCTGCGCCAAGGCCCACCATGTGGAGCTGCCGGAGATTCCCACCAAGGGCGCGATCCTGGCGGAATTCTTTGACGCCTTCGTGGAGGAGAAGCTCATCCAGCCCACCTTCATCTACGACTACCCCGTGGAGATCAGCCCGCTGGCTAAACGCAAGCCCGACGACCCGGCCTTTACCGAGCGGTTTGAATATTTCATCAACGCCACGGAGTTCGGCAACGCCTTCTCGGAGCTGAACGACCCCATCGACCAGCGGCAGCGCTTTGAGCGCCAGGTGGCCGAGCGCAAGGCCCTGGAGCCGGACAGCAGAGCCCAGGTGGACTACGACTACATCAACGCTCTGGAATACGGTATGCCGCCCACCGGCGGCCTGGGCTTCGGCGTGGACCGCCT
>CAZBOR010000136.1:2324-4702 GCA_964493585.1 uncultured Oscillospiraceae bacterium | reverse complement strand
AAAACCGCATTTTCACCGCGCCCACCGGGGTCCACGCCCTTCAGCACGGGGAGCCTGGCTTCCAGGAGGCGGTCATCACCCACTTTGCAAACCGCGCCCGCGGCGGCGCGGCCATGGTCACCTGCACAGGCGTCCAGGTGAACCCCGATATGAAGTCCGACGGCAGCCATCTGCACGTCAACCCCTACACCACGGAGGGACTTCGGAGCCTCTACGAGCTGGCGGCGCGGGTCCATCACTTCGGGGCCGTTGCCTCCATGCAGCTCAGTGACCAGTACCGCTATGACCAGTACTACGCGGTGGGACCGGGTCTCAAGAAATTCGGCCGGGACAGCGTGGAAATGCCCAGAGAGATCATTGAGCAGAAGGTCCGGATGTTCGGCGACGCGGCGGAGATCGTCCAAAGGGCCGGATTTGATATGTGTATGTTCCATATCGGCCACGGCGGGGAGTGGGCCCAGTTCCTGTCGAAGCGGTACAACCACCGCACCGATGAGTTTGGCGGCTCCCTGGAAAACCGCGCCCGTTACCCCCTGATGATTATTGACGAGATTAGGAGGCGCTGCGGAAAAAATTTTCTCATAGAACTGCGCTTTTCCGTGTCCGAGGTGGACCCGGAGGGCATTACCGTGGCCGACAGCGTGGAATTTGTAAAGCTGCTGGAAGGCCATGTGGACCTGCTGCACTGCTCCTGCGGCATGAACACCGCCCGGTACTTTACCACCACCCACCCCTCTGGATTTCTGCCGGACACCCCCAACGTCAAATATGCCGAGGCCATCAAGCGCTCCGGCGTGAATATCCCGGTTGTCGCCATCGGCGCCATTCAAAACCTGGAGCAGGCGGAAGAGATCATCGCCTCCGGGAAGGCGGATTTCGTGTCCATCGCCCGCGGCGTTATCGCGGAGCCGGATCTGGCGAAGAAGGCCTATGCCGGAAAGGGTGAGGACGTCCGTCCCTGTATCAAATGCTTCAAGTGCCACGACGGCGCCTGCTATTACGACCACTTCGTGTGCTCCGTGAATCCCACCATCGGCATCGAGGACAAGCTGGCGGGATATATTCTGCCCACCTCCGGCGGCAGGAAGGTCTGCATAGTGGGCGGCGGCCCCGCGGGGATGCAGGCGGCGGTGTATCTCGCGGACCGGGGCCATCAGGTGACGCTGTTTGAGCAGAAGGACCATCTGGGCGGGCAACTGAACTTTGCGGACTACGCGGAGTTCAAGCGGGACCTGGGCCGGTTCAAGCGCTATCTCATCACCCAGGTGGGCAAGCGGGACATCACCGTCAGGCTCAACACCGCCGTCACAAAAGAATTGCTGCAAGCGGAGCAGCCCGACCATGTGATTCTGGCGCTGGGCGCGGAGCCGTTGGTGATTCCCTTGAAGGGTGTGGAAAAAGCGGTCAAAGCCCCGGATGTGTTCGGCAACGAGGACAAATTGGGCCGGAAGGTCGTCATCATCGGCGGCGGTCAGGTGGGCGCGGAGACGGGTATCCACCTGGCCCAAAAGGGCAGGGACGTGACCATCCTGGAAATGCAGGATAAAATTGCCCCGGACGCCTGGTTCACCTACAAATGGGCCATGGACATTGAGCTCCACGAGCGGAAAAATCTCCATTGTGTCACCAATGGCCGCTGCACGGAAATCACCGACAACGCCGTGACCTATGTGGACGCGGAAGGAAACGAGCAGAAGCTCGATGCCGACAGCGTAGTCCTTTGCGTGGGCTTCAAGGCCAAGACGCGGGCCGCCGAAGAACTCATCCTCCCCGGCGTACCCTTCACCCTCATCGGAGACTGCAAGCAGGTGGGAACGGTGCAGCAGGCGATTCGCAGCGCCTTTGACATCGCCATGACTCTGTAATACGTTTTTCCCTCATTTCTTCCAAAGCAGGGAACCCGTCAGCCAACGTGCTGACGGGTTCTTTGCGTCTAAGATTTGGATGTCTAAAAATTAGAACATGGCCGGGGTGGGGAGCTGCTTGGCCCGCAGGAAGATGTCTCCTTCATAGTCGCCGGGGGCGTAGGGAATCTCCACGCCGTTTACGATCAGCTCCACGTCGCAGCCGTCGGGCGTCCGGATTTTGGATGTTTCGTCCACATGAAGAGCCGACAGGTAGTTGTGTCCAATCAATGTCCACTCCGTGCCGTTTTTCAGGGTCACGATCACGCCGTTGTTGACCACCGGGGACGGCGTATCGTAGACCTGATAGATCTCCTTTCGGTTGGAGCCGGAGATGGTCTTTACCGCGTGCTGGGCCTTGGATGCGGAGATCACGCCCTCCAGCTTCACATGGTCCAGGGTCAGCACCAGGTTGATGGGGTAGTTTTTCTGGTTCATTCCAGGCATCCCGGCGGGAGGACCTCCGGCAGGCTT
>CAZBOR010000136.1:0-2224 GCA_964493585.1 uncultured Oscillospiraceae bacterium | reverse complement strand
GCGGGAGGACCTCCGGCAGGCTTGTCCCCATCGGGCTTGGGCATGGCAGGCATCATCATGGGCTTCTTGGCGTTGGTGATGCCGTTGTAGAAATCACCGTAGATGGTCATATCCTTGAAGGTGGCCTGGAGGTCGGTACACCAGCTTGCCTGTTCAAAGCCCCAGATGGAGACGGGGTGGTACTGGGGCCGGGTCACATCGTGCGACCGGTCCTTGACGGCAGCTTCCGTGTCCACCTCCACCTCGGACTTGCCGAAGCCGGGATCGTCGGAGTCGAACATCTGGAGAATGACCCGGTTGCCCGCCTCCAGCGTGGCGTTCTCGCAGTAGATGTTGGGGCAGCAGCTCCGGGCGATAAAGGTGGAGCGGCCGGAACGGATGGTGGAGTCCTTGACCACCAGCTTGCCGCCCTGATTGCTCTGCCACATGACGCCGAAGCGTCCGCCGATGATCTCGGAGCCGCCGATAAATTCGCCGCCCGCCAGTTCGTTGGCCACCTTATAGGCCACATCCGGGGCATACATCCGGGTGTGGTCGAAGATATTGTTGCAGTCGCCGATGGAATAGGAGCCGTAGCCGTGGCGGCCCGTGATGGCAACGTCACAGTCCTTGGCGTAGATGCGGGTTTTCGGCTGGTGGAACTCCTTGGGGGAGGAGATGCCGTCGGTGGACAGAACGCCCCAGCTGTCCGAGGTGATCTTGCAGCCTTCAAACACGGCGGAGGAGTCGTTCTGCACATTGACGGCCCTGGTGGTACCCCAGCCGCCGGAGACATAGGTCATGCAGGCCTTGCCGGGCCGGATCTTGTGGACCGCCTGGATCTGCTCCGGGGTGCCGCCCACACAGTCGATGGTGGAATTTTTCACGATGATCTTGGCGGCGCCGCCTGTGACGATGGCGTCGTTGCGGATGCCCCGGTTGCGGACGGTGAGGTTTTCAAAGACGGTCTCGCTGTCGCCGCCGGCCAGGATGCCCGCGCCCAGGCCCTTTTCGTCCGCCGTGGAGTGGCCGGTGTTTTCAATGGTCAGTTCCTTCACGGTGTGCTTGCCGCCCGTGACGATCAGGTTGTTGAAGCACTCGCCGGTGGAGGTGAGAATGCCGCCGGTGAGGTCGTTTCCCGCCACTGTGCCGCCCACATAGGCGGTGGGGACGGCGTTGGCCTCTACGCCGTTTTCTCCCAACAGCACGGCGGCGCGGTAGGGCTCCGGGGGATCGCCGGGCCGGGCGTGCATTCCCTCGATGGGGGCGGGGATGTAGTCGGTGACCACCAGGTCGATGGTTCCTTCATAGACGCCGGGAACCGGGTCCCGCTGGACGCCATTTACCACCATGGTCAGGAGCTTGCCCTCCGGCGGCAGCAGCTTTCCCTCCGGCCCGATGGTCAGGCTTTGGAGCCGCTCGGTGCTTTGAATTGTCGTTGCAGTCTGAATATCCATCTGATTGCCTCTTTTCTTTCGATTGGAATTGAACTATAATATAGGATATTTCATGCAATTTCTGTGCCACTTTGCCGAAGCTTGGCATTAAATTTGCATGAATCATTGTAGAATCAAATTAGGAGGTCAAGGATGATGCGATATTTACTGAAACACGCAAACCTGCTGGACGCGAAGCGAAATAACGAACCCCTGGACGTTCTTGTAGAGGACCAAAGCATATGCGCCGTTGGGAAAAATCTTCCCGCCGGAGATATTGAGATTGATCTTTCCGGCTGCACGCTGCTGCCGGGCTTCATCGACGCCCATGTCCATGTGGCGGTGTTTGACGACGCCTTCCGGGAGGACTCCGTTCGCGCCTGGGCCTACAACGGCGTCACCACGGTGCGAGAGCTGGGAATGCTCAGCGTTCTGCCCCAGGCGGATTACGCCCGGTGGATTCGGGAAAACAACGAAAAGCCCGAATGTGCCAGGGTCATCGCCGCCGGGAAATACATCGACGTGGCCGGGGGCTACGGCGCGGGTCCCAATCCCAATCACCCCGTGGGGAACCTCATCACCACGGCGGAGGAGGCCGCCGACGCGGTGACCCAGGCCCATGATCTGGGCTTTCCCGGCATCAAGATCGGTATTCACGATGGCCGCATGGACACCACGCCCCATCTGAGCCCGGAAATGGCAAAGGCCGTCTGCGATCGGGCCAAATCCCAAGGTATGTGGGTGGCCGCGCATATCGGCATCTGCCGGGGTGCGAATTTCATGCTGGACGCGGGGGTAAAAGAGCTGGC
>CAZBOR010000135.1:0-4721 GCA_964493585.1 uncultured Oscillospiraceae bacterium | reverse complement strand
ACGAGCTGTACCGCAAGGGCGCCGAGGTGGTCTATGACAAGCTGGCGGACCTGCACGTTTCCGGCCACGCCTGCCAGGAGGAGCTGAAGATCATTCACGCCCTCCTGAAGCCCAAGTTCTTCATCCCGGTCCACGGGGAGCAGCGGCATCTGCGCCGCCACGCCCAGCTTGCCCGCGAGATGGGCATGGACCCCAATCGTATCATCATCAGCGACATCGGCCGCGTCATAGAGCTGACCCGGAACTCCGCCAAGCTGGCGGGGACCGTGCCGGCCGGCAAAATGCTGGTGGACGGATTGGGCGTGGGCGACGTGGGCAGCGTGGTGCTCCGGGACCGGAAGCATCTGGCTCAGGACGGCATGATCGTGGTGGTGGTGAACCTGTCCAGCTCGGACGGCAGCATCCTGTCCGGCCCGGACATTATCACCCGTGGCTTTGTGTACGTCAAGGAGTCCGGCGACCTGATGGAGGAGCTGAAGGACATCGCCACCGATGCGGTGGAGGACTGCGCGAGCCAGCACATCACCGACTGGGCCACCATCAAGGCCAGCATCAAGTCGAGCCTGTCCAACTACCTGTACCGTCACACCAAGCGCAACCCCATGATCCTTCCCGTCATCATGGAGATGTAATTCCATTCCCCGGTCTCCGCGTGTTCCGGAGACCGGGGCTTTTCCCGTCGGCGGAGCCCGCCCGGAGGCCGCGTTTTCCAAAGCGTTTCCGCCGGCGCTGGCGGGCTGCGGCGGAGGAAATTTTTTCAAGGAAAGTTCAAATAACGTTAGGACAAATGTCATACTTTGGACATAATTTGAAATTATGATGGGAACATAAAATAAATGTTCAATAAAGGAGCGGATCATTATGAGCAGCGAATATGATTACAACCGGCATCCGGAGGAGCCGGAGCAGAACGGCCAGAGCGCTGGCGGCTATCAGGAGGCCCAGGACAGCGGCGCGTACCACTATAGCGGCAGCGGTATTCCCGACAACCAGAGCTACGGCGGCCAGGCCCAGCGGCCCACGGAGAACGCATATCCCCGGATGGACCCCATGGCGGGCTATAATGTGACGCCGCCGGAGATTCCGAAGAAATCCGGAAGGTTCAGCGGCAAAGCCATCATCGCCGTGGCGCTGGTGTGCGCGGTGCTGGGCGGCGCGATTGGCGGCGTGGGCGTCGGCATGGCGCTGAAGGGAGACGATGACTTAGACGTCGTGGCGGAGACTGCGGAGGTCTCCGACAGCGAGGGCGAGACGGACGCGGAGGACGAAGCGGACGCAGAGAACGAAACCGTCAGCGGCGCCATCAACAACACCGTCATTGACGTGACCACCAATTCCTCCGCCACGGAAATGACCCCCAAGGACGTCTATGAGAACTATGTCAACGCCGTGGTGGCCATCTCCAACGAGAGCACCACCAATATCTTCGGCCAGGCTACCCCCACAGCGTCCTCCGGCAGCGGCTTCATTATCTCCGCAGACGGCTACATCGTCACCAACAACCATGTGGTGGAGGACGCGGATACCCTCACCGTGATTATGACCAGCGGCGAGGAGTACGAGGCCCAGATCATCGGCGCGGACTCTGAAAACGACGTGGCCCTCATCAAGATCGACGCCACAGACCTGCCCACGGTGTCCGTCGGCAGCTCCGCAGAGCTGGAGGTGGGCGATATGATCTGCGCCATCGGCAATCCCCTGGGCGAGCTGACCAACACCCTGACCGTGGGCTATGTCTCCGCTCTGGACCGGGAGATCAACGAGAGCGGCACCCCCATCAATATGTTCCAGACGGACTGCGCCATCAATGCCGGCAACTCCGGCGGACCCATCTTTGATATGCACGGGAATGTGGTCGGCATCACCACCGCCAAGTATTCCAGCAGCAGCCTCAGCTCCTCCGCCTCCATCGAGGGCATCGGCTTCTGTATTCCCATCGACGACGCCATGAGCATCGTCAGTGACCTGCTGGAATACGGCTATGTCAAGGGCCGCCCCTATCTGGGCATTTCCGTTCAGAATCTCTCCTCCAGCGTGACCCAGTATTATAACCTTCCCATCGGCGTCTATGTCTACTCCGTGGAGTCCGGCTCCGCCGCAGAGACCGCCGGCCTCCTGGGCGGCGACATCATCACCGCCGTGGACGGCACCGAGATCACCACCGTCACGGAGTTCAAGACCCTTTTGAAAGACTACGCTCCCGGAGACACGGCAACCCTGACGGTCTATCGCAGCGACGGCGGCCAGACCCTGGAGCTGAGCGTGACCTTCGATGAGATGGGCAGCACCACCGGGGAAGAGGAGACGGAGGACTCCCCGGAGGAGGAAGCAGAAAATCAGCAGGGCCAGCAGAACCAGCAATGGTTCTTCGGCTTCAACAATATACCGTAAACCACCGCTCCCCGTGCTTGGAAAGCGCGGGGAGCTTTGACTATAACCAAGGGTTATCGTCGATAGAAAAATGGTATTGGCGCAAGCGCAGTTGTTTCTATATAATAACAATCAGGTGGGGGGATGCTGCCTGTCCCGCCGAAATCAATTTGCGAAAGGAGAAATCATATGAGCTCGATCCTTCAGCGCACCGAGCGGTTTGAAGACCGCCGCGAGATCAAGAATGTCATGGGCAAGTATGTGACCAGTTGCCTCCTCTGCCGCGAGGACACTCTGGTGGATACCCTGTTTTGCGGCCGTGACGACATCTCTGTGGGCTTCAACAACGGATATTATGTGGGCCGGGAGGCGGTCAAGGGCTACTTTGCCGCCGTCAGCGAGGCAACGGCGAAAAAGTCCAAGTGCCTCCAAAAGATATTCCCGGAGCAGCTTGGAGGGCTTTCCGACGAAGAGCTTTACGGCGTCGGTCCCTTCAAGGCGGAGCCTCTGACCAGCTTCTATATGCAGGAGGCGGAGGATATGCAGACGGCCAAGGCCATCTGGATGGTGGAGGGCTCCATCACCGATGTCACCGAAAAGGGTCCCGTCACCAGCTGGTCCTGGGGCTACTACGCCGCCGACTTTATCAAGGAGGACGGCCAGATGAAGCTCTGGCACGTGCTCCGGGTGGAGGACGTTCACTGCCCCAACGGGGTTGACTGGGGAATGCCCAAGGACGAATATCCGGAGCTGCCGGAGTTCGCGGAGCTGAAGGACATTCAGCTTCCCGCGCCCAACCATCCCGCCAAGGTCTATGAGACCTTCAGCGCGTCCCGCGGCCCGGCCAAGCCTCCCCGCCTGCCGGAGCCCTATACAACCTTTGCTGAGACCTTCAGCTATGGCGTCTGACGAAGGAGGGTATTACGATGGCAAGAGATTGGAATGAGACCAGGTTCCCCGCCTGGTTTGAGCACAATATTCCCAAGCGGTATCCGCTGCCCCGGAAGAACGACGAGGACCTGCTCCAGATGGTGGAGGACATTGAGGAGGTCCGGGATCTGATGAGCCTCCGCTCCTACTACCAGGCCGCCGGAAAGCGCCAGGAGGAGCTGGACGAGCTGTGGGTATCCCAGCCGCTGCACGCTGCCAAGGCGTCCTTCGGCGCCAACTGGGGCTACTACTACGGCAAGAGCGAGATTCAGCGCTGGTATGTGGATGAGTACACCGCCAGAAAGAAGGAGCAGCTCCAGGTCTGGTCCCAGAAGAACGGCGTGGCCTATGACGAGGCGAATCTGGGCGCGGGCTGCATGGCCATGTTCCCCATGTCCACCTCCCTGGTCCGCATCGCCGCCGACGGCCAGAGCGCCAAGGGCATCTGGTACTCCATCGGCCAGCAGACCGAGCTTCAGAGCGACGGCACCGCCATGGGCCAGTGGCAGTACAACAAGGTCTGCGCCGACTTCATCAAGGAGGACGGCAAATTCAAGATTTTCCACGTTGTCTGCGCCAACGACCAGAACTATCAGGCCGGCGCCAACTACAGCGCGGACACCTATATCGACCCCAAGGACGACATGATGGCGGTGGAGTTCGGCAACCCCACCATCCCCATGAATGTCCACGACAACACCTACAACTGGGCGGACAACTATCCGTCCTATCCGGAGCCCTATGAGACCCTGACTCCGGAGCTGAGCTACGGTCCTGAGGGACATCCCATGATGAAAGGAGTCTTTTGAGCATGAATAAGAACCTTTCTTTGCATCAGAGAATCTTCAACTGCGCCGCCACCCAGGAGGCCGAGTTCGTCCACGCCACCCATACCTATCTCCACGCCCGCGCCAATGCCACGGAGGAGTGGAGCCAGATCTGGTCCCAGTGCGACGACGTGAGCTGGGCCCACGCCTTTGGCCGGATGCGCGGCTTCAAGTCCGTGTGGAACGGCTCTGTCACCTGCTATGACGTGCAGGCCACCCAGCGGTTCCAGGGCGCCTATGAGGCCATGCCCGAAATGGGCGGCTTTGACATCCGGCCCCTGATGGAGCTGTCCCTCCACTCCCTGGCCACCGACATCGTGGAAGTGGCCGACGACGGCAAGACCTCCCGCGCCTTCTTCCTGACCCCCGGCCTGATCTCCTCCGCCGTGGGCAGCAACGGCAAGCGCCGCTGCGGCGGTCTGTGGGAGCGCTACGGCGCCGACTTCATCTTTGAGGACGGCTGCTGGCTGTTCCTCCATGAGCAGGTCTGCCCGGATATGGGCATCGGCTGCGACGGCGGCAACCCCGGTATGCAGAACTATCTCCAGACCAAGAACGGCGGCATGGGCGGTCCCGGAGGCCCCGGCGGTCCCG
>CAZBOR010000134.1:0-4839 GCA_964493585.1 uncultured Oscillospiraceae bacterium | reverse complement strand
TACCACACTTGTACGGATGTGTCAATACCTTTTTTGAAAAAAACGCATTACTGCACCTGTCCGGCCAGGAGCCACGGAGCCGGCTCCCGGTCCATCTCGCCCTTGGGACCCAGCCGGGAGACGCCCACCTGGATGGCCTCTGTCAGGGTGATGCCGTTGCGCTCGAACATGGCGGGGATGGCGGAGAGATAACGGAGCTCCAGAGTATAGACAAACAGCCGGATCGCGGGATTCCGCCGGACCAGGGCGGCGATCTCCTGCTCGGTGTACTTGGAGGCCACCAGGAAGGCTGTCCCCGGTGCGGGCAGGGCCTCGGCCTCCTCGATGCTGCTCACAACGGTGACGTTGTTGAGGCCGAATCGCGCGGCGTTTTCCTCCATGGTGGAGCGGTCCAGGGCGCTGTGCTCCACCGCCACGATGCTGCCCTCCGCCGCCACCAGAGCAGCCTCCACCGCGATGGAGGCCGCGCCGACGGTGAGAATGGAGTCCCGCAGCTCCGCCTGGAGCTTGGACATGATGACGGCGCGAATCTCGCTGCCCACATAGCGGA
Organism: uncultured Oscillospiraceae bacterium; assembly: GCA_964493585.1. Taxonomy (GTDB): domain Bacteria; phylum Bacillota; class Clostridia; order Oscillospirales; family Oscillospiraceae; genus HGM13006. The sequence continues at coordinate 4,289 of CAZBOR010000134.1, read as the reverse complement.
TGGAGCCGCTGCAGAACCGCTGGTTGCTGAGGCCGATCTGATAGGTGCTGCGGTAGTCCTCGTTGATGATGAGCATTCCGGCGGGGGCGTTGATGCCCCGGTCGATCATGTCCTGGAGCTTGTCGTGCTTGATGGGGCCGGTGGGCTCGCTGCCCTCGTTGTACCAGATGTCGCAGCCCCCAAGACCGGCGTCCCACATATCGTAAAAGATGTCCGGATGGCCGGCGTCGGTGAGCACCATCACCTGCCGGGAGGACTGGACCGCCGGGATCAGGTTTTTGTTCTCGCGGGTGATGTCCAGAATTTTCAGAGTTCCCAGGTCCAGCTGGGCGTACTGGGAGAAATACCCCAGCCATTTCAGAATTATGTCGTTGTTGAAATCAAGCTGCTGCATAAAATCGCCTCCTTAGGATGGATATATCATATGGCCCGCGTGGCCTCCCGGAGCCAGGCGCGCTCCTCCTCCGTGAAATAGGGGGACAGGGCCTCGTAGACCCGCCGGTGATAGGCGTTGAGCAGGGCCGTCTCCTCCGGAGTCAGGGCCTCCTTCTCGATGGCCTCCAGCTCAAAGGGGCACATGGTCAGCGGCTCAAAGCCCAGGAAGGTGCCGTAATCGGTCCGCTGGCGCTCCACGCAGAGGACCAGGTTTTCCAGCCTAATGCCGTATTTCCCCTCCAGGTACAGCCCCGGCTCGTCGGACGTGACCATACCCGCCTCCATCTGCGCGTCCTCGCTGCGGTTGGAGGCCACCTGGTAGCGGATGTTCTGCGGCCCCTCGTGGACGTCCAGCAGATAGCCCACGCCGTGGCCGGTGCCGTGGTTGTAGTCCAGTCCCTCGTCCCACAGGGGCTTTCGGGCCAGATAGTCCAGGCTGACGCCGGAGCAGCCATGGCGGAATTTCGCCGCTGCCAGGGCCAGATGTCCGCGCAGCACCAGGGTGTAGTGGTGCCGCATCTCCTCGGTCAGGGGACCCAGCACAAAGGTCCGGGTCACATCGGTGCTGCCCTCCAGATAGTGTCCGCCGGTGTCCGCCAGCAGGAAGCCGTGAGGCTCCAGGGCGGCGTTGCTCTCCTCCGTGGCGGAGTAGTGGACGATGGCCCCGTGGGGACCGTAGCCGAAGATGGGCTCAAAGCTGGGCCCCAGGTAGTGGGGCTGCTCCGCCCGGAAGCTCTCCAGCTTTTCCGCCGCAGAGATTTCCGTGATAGGCTCCTTCCCAACGTGCTCCTTGACCCACTTCATGAACCGGGTCAGGGCCACGCCGTCCTTGATGTGGGCCGCCCGTTCGCCGTCCTGCTCCGCCTGGGTCTTGATGGCCTTGGGGAGCTCCGTGGGATTGCTGCCCTCCAGGATTTTCGCCGGGATGCTCTTGACAATGGCGTAGCTGGCCTTGGCCGGGTCCACCATGACGGTCTGGCTGGGAGAGAGGGCCTTGACCGCCTGAAATATCTCCAGATAGGGCCGGAGGGCCACGCCGTCGGCCTCCAGCGCCCCACGGAGGGACGGAGAGAATTTGTCCTCGTCCGTGTAGAGGGTCATGTCCCTTCCTATCAGCAGGAAATAGCCCAGCACCACCGGGCAGCAGGCCACATCGTCCCCGCGGATGTTCAGCAGCCAGCACAGGTCGTCCAGGGAGGTGAGCACGAGGCCGTCCGCGCCCGCCTTTTGGACGTCTGCCCGCAGGGCCTCCAGCTTGTCCGCTCTGGTGCGGCCCGCGTAGGTCACGTCCAGCTCCCAGGCCGGGGCCGTGGACAGGGGAGGCCGGTCCGGCCAGATCCGGCCCACCAGGTCCAGCTCATAGCGGACGGCGACGCCCAGCTTGTCCATGGCCCGTTCCAGGGCCTGTCCCGTGCGTAGGATCATGGTCCGTCCGTCAAAGCCCAGGGCCTGTCCCGGCTGCATATGGGTCTCCAGCCACTGCTGGACCGTGGGGACGCCGCTTTCGCCCATTTTGCACAGCTCGATGCCGCTGCCGGCGAGCTGCTCTCCGGCCTGCAGGAAGTAGCGGCCATCGGTCCATAGGCCCGCCCAGTCCGCCGTCACCACCAGTGTCCCGGCGGAGCCGGTAAAGCCGGAGACATATTCCCGGCATTTGAAATAGTCCCCCACATATTCTGAGCCGTGGAAGTCGTCGGTGGGAATCACATAGGCATCCACTCCGGCCGCCGCCATGGCCTGCCGCAGCGCAATCAGTTCCTTTCGCATGAGAAAAACCCCTTTTCATCTGTTGTCCGGATGTCGGGGCCGGAGCCCCGGCATCCCGTCTGTAGAGTAGTATAATCCCAAATACGGAAAAGTGCAAATCATTCTTTTCCGCGTCAGATGGAGATCGCTGTAGAGAACGCCGCCCGGACCGCCTTCTGCACATTGGCCGCCCTGTCGCAGTCGCCCACGGTATAAAGCCGGTAGGCCGGGGAATACAGAGCCGTGGCGTCCGCCTGACGGGGCCGCATTCCCGCCGCCATGACCACGCTATCGCAGGGGATTTTCCGGGCCGCGCCGTCGGCGTCCATATAGGCGACGCCCTCGGCTGTGATGCCGGTGCAGCGTCCGCCGGTGATGGTATTCAGCTCCGCGTGGTAGCCCATGTTCCGGATGAGCCGGTTCCGATAGGAGGCGGAGGCGTCCGCCAGAATTTTCTCCTGCATTTCCAGCACCGTCACAGCATGGCCCTGCTGGACCAGATGCAGCGCTGTTTCACAGCCCACCTGGCCGCCGCCGATGATCGCCACGCAATGGCCCAGCGCGTCCTCGTGGCCGTACACGTCGCAGGCGGGGACCGCCATATCCGCGCCGGGAATGGGCAGGATCAGCGGGGAAGCGCCCACGGCGGCGATGACCGCGTCGTAGTTGCCGCTTTCCAGCAGCTCCCTGGTGGCCCTTACGCCAAGATGCACGTCGATGGACGCCTTTTCCACCTGACGGATGAGCCAGGACTTGTATTTGGCCAGGGAGTGCTTGAATTGGACGTGATCCGCGAAGCGGAGCTGGCCGCCCAGATACTCCCGCTCCTCAAACAGCGTGACATGGTGGCCCCGCTGGGCGCAGGTGAGGGCCGCCTGCATTCCCGCAGGACCGCCGCCCACCACGGCCACGCGCTTGCAGGTTGCGGCGGGCCGGTCGATCTTGTCCAGAATATGCTCGATGCCCATCACCGGGTTCACCGTGCATACAAAGGTCGTGCCGTCGATACAGGCGGAGTCGTGGCAGCGCATACATTTCACGCAGGGTACCACGTCCTCGCCGCGCCCCTCATAGGCCTTGGTCCCAAGGTTCGGGTCCGCCAGCCATCCACGGGCCATGGAGATGAGATCGGCCTTGCCGGAGGCGATAACGGCCTCCATCTCGTCCAGGTCCTGATAGCCGCCGATGGTCAGCACGGGAATTTTGGCGCCGCTCTCCTTGATGCGCTGGGCCATCCAGAGGTTGGGCGTGTCCGGCTCAAAGCTCATGCAGTGGGCCTGCCAGCCGGTCCCGGCGTGGACATGGAGAATGTCGGCGTGGCCCTCCACGATTTTTGCCATTTCACAGGCGTCGTCGATGGTAAAGCCCGCGCCCTCCGGCAGCTCGCCGCTCATGCGTAGCTCGATGAGGAAGTCCCTGCCTGCGGCCTCGTGAATGGCGTCACAGCACTCATTCAGGAACCGCAGACGGTTTTCCAGACTCTGGGGACCGTATTCGTCGGCGCGGGTGTTGGTGTGCAGGCTCAGGAAGCCGCCGAACAGCCCCATGTCATAGGCCATGTGCAGCATACACATATCATAGCCGATGCGCTTGAGAATTCTCACCTGGTCCTGGAGATTGCTCCGTATCTCCGCCAGCATCTCCTTGGTCAGTTCCTTGGTGGGCTGGCCGGGGACCATGCCGGGACCGGGGACCATGAGGCCGCCGGAGACATAGTAGCCCGGCTCCTTGGCGGCGGCCTGAATTTCCATGGACGCCTTGGCCCCGTAAAGGTGGATGGCGTCGGCAAGCTGGGCCAGATAGTGCTGACTGTGGCCGATGTAGAGGTCATAGGCCAGATGGTCCCGGTCCGGGACGACGGGATAGGCCCCGGTGCCGGAGCAGGTCACAACGGCCGCGCCGCCCTTTGCCTTGTTTGCGTAGTGAGTGATGATTGCCTCAGTGGGATACAGCTCGCCGCCCTGGAGCGCGTGCAGGCCCATGGGCGCGGTGAACAAACGGTTTCGGAACACGACGTTTCCCACCTGGAAGGGGGAAAGCAGATGTGCATAGCGGTTGACCATAGGGGGACACTCCTTTTTTCGTATTTTTATTTTTATTATAAGCAA
>CAZBOR010000133.1:0-5004 GCA_964493585.1 uncultured Oscillospiraceae bacterium | reverse complement strand
TTCCTCAGACCCGATTCGTGCTGAGCAAGGCCCTGGAGCTGGGCCACCGGGTCATTGTGGTCGTCAACAAGATCGACCGCCCAGACCAGCGGGTGCTGGAGGTGGTGGACGAGGTGCTGGAGCTGCTTATCGACCTGGACGCCACCGACGACCAACTGGAAAGCCCCATGCTGTTCTGCTCCGGCCGCCAGGGTACCGCCTCCTATTCCCCGGAGGTGGCGGGTACCGACCTCAAGCCCCTGTTCGACACCATTCTCGACTATATTCCCGCGCCCAGGGCCGACGTGGACCAGCCCTTCCAGATGCTGGTCTCCTCCATCGACTACAACGAGTTCGTGGGCCGTATCGCCATCGGCCGCATCGAGCGGGGTGTCATCCGGCAGAACGAGGACATCGTGGTGTGCAACTACCACGACCCCGGCGCGGTGTCCAAGCGGCTCAAGGCCGTCAGTCTCTATGAATTTGATGGACTGGCGCGGGTCGGCGTGACCTCCGCCACCGCCGGCAACATCATCGCCCTCAGCGGCATCGGAGATGTGACCATCGGAGACACCATCTGCGCGCCGTCCCAGGTGGAGCCGCTGGATTTTGTGAAGATCTCCGCGCCCACCATGGAAATGACCTTCACCATCAACGACTCCCCCTTTGCCGGACGGGACGGCAAATATGTCACCTCCCGCCAGATTCGGGACCGGCTCCAGAAGGAGCTCCTGAAGGACGTGTCCCTGCGGGTCACGGAGGACGAGGGTACCACCGACGCCTTCCATGTGGCGGGCCGTGGCGAAATGCACCTCAGCATCCTCATCGAGACCATGCGCCGGGAGGGCTATGAATTTCAGGTGTCGCCGCCCAGAGTGCTCTATCAGGTGATCGACGGGGTCCGGTGCGAGCCCATGGAGCAGCTCGTATGCGATGTGCCTGCCGACTGCGTGGGCGCCGTCATTGAGAAAATGGGGACCCGGAAGGGCGATCTGCTGGAGATGACGCCCGTGGGCGCCACCCGCATGAGGCTCAGCTTCCTGGTCCCTGCGCGGGGTCTGTTCGGCTACCGCAGCGAATTCCTGACCGACACCAAGGGCGAGGGCATCATGGCCTCGGTGTTCGACTCCTACCAGCCCTACAAGGGCGAAATCCAGCGCCGCCGCACCGGGTCCCTGGTGTCCTTTGAGACCGGAGAATCCATCACCTACGGCCTGTTCAACGCCCAGGAGCGCGGCACGCTGTTCATCGGCGCGGGCGTTCCCGTCTATGAGGGCATGGTCATCGGTTCCAGCCCCAGGATGGAGGACATCACCGTCAACGTCTGCAAGGCCAAGCACCTGACCAACACCCGCGCATCCGGCTCCGACGACGCGCTGCGGCTGATCCCGCCCAAGCAGATGAGTCTGGAACAATGCCTGGAATATCTGGCCGACGACGAGCTGCTGGAGGTCACGCCCAAGACCATGCGAATCCGCAAGCGCATCTTGAACCACGCCGACCGCATGAAGGCCCTCAAGGGCGGAAAAAAGTAATATCCCTTTCCCTCCGGGGAAGGTTTTATGCGATTTGACAGGAGGTCCTCTATGCTTCCCTCTGGTTTTTTGACCCGGATGCAGACCCTTCTCGGCCCGGAGTACGGCGACTTTCTCGCCGCCTATGACCGTCCGCTCCAGAAGGGGCTGCGGCTGGGCCGGAAGGCGCGGGGCCGACATCTCACGCTGCCCTTTGGCCTGTCCCCGGTCCCCTGGGCCGAGGGCGGCTTCTCCTATGACCCGGAGACCCGGCCCGGAAAGCATCCCTATCACGAGGCGGGGGTATATTATCTCCAGGAGCCGTCGGCCATGGCCCCTGCGGCGCTGCTGCGGCCCCAGCCCGGAGACCGGGTGCTGGACCTTTGCGCCGCGCCCGGCGGCAAGTCCACCCAGATCGCGGACGCTCTGGCGGGCAGCGGTCTGCTGGTGGCCAACGAGCTCAACCCCAAGCGCGCCAAAATCCTCTCCCGGAACATCGAGCGCATGGGCATCGCCAACGCCCTGGTGCTGAATATGCACCCCAGGGACCTGGAGACGCCCCTGGCGGGCTATTTCGACAAGGTCCTGGTGGACGCGCCCTGCTCCGGCGAGGGTATGTTCCGCAAGGAGGCGGCCGCCTCCGCCGATTGGAGCCCGGAAACCGTCCGGATGTGCGCCGGACGGCAAAAGGAGATCCTGCGGTCGGCGGCGAAGCTGCTGCGTCCCGGCGGTCTGCTGTGCTACTCCACCTGTACCTTTGCTCCGGAGGAAAACGAGGGCGTCATGGACTGGTTTCTGACCCAATTCCCGGAATTTACGCCCGTTCCGACGGACGCGCCCTGGTTCTCTCCCGCCCGGCCCGACTGGGTATCCGCCGGCCACGGGGAAATCTCCCTCGGCCTGCGCCTCTGGCCCCACCATATCTGCGGCGAGGGCCATTTCCTCATGCTGCTGCGGCGTTCGGGCAGCGAAGCCCTTCCGCCCGCCGGTACGCCCGGCCCCGTCAGAACGCCCCCGGAGCTGGAGGCGTTTCTGAACGCGCTGGACATTTCGCTGCCACGGGGAACGCTTGCCGCCTTTGGGCCGTCATTGTATCTGCTACCGCCGGAGTGTCCGGCGCTCCACGGCTTAAAGGTCCTGCGGCCCGGACTGGAGCTGGGAACCGTGAAAAAGGGCCGCTTTGAGCCCTCCCATGCCCTGGCCCTGTGGCTGGACCACGCGGCAGGCGCAGCGGATTTCCCGGCGGATTCCAGGGAAATTGACGACTACCTTCACGGCCAGGTGCTCTCCGGCCCGCAGACGGGCTGGACCCTCATCACCGCAGACGGCGTGAGTCTGGGCTGGGCCAAGGGCTCCGGCGGACAACTGAAAAATCACTATCCCAAGGGGCTTCGATGGATGTAATGCGATTCTCCCGTAAAACACTTCATTTTACGGGAGAATCGTATGAGACAGCGTGCCGCAGGTCTGCGGCACGCTGTCTTTTCATATTCCGTAGTAATCTGCAAACCGCATGATAAGCGACGCAAGCTGCTCCCTGGTGGTATAGCCCGCCGGGCCGATCCGGTCCACCTCCATGCCGTTGAGGATGCCCGCCGCCACGGCCCACTGCATGGCGCCAAGCGCATAGGGGGACACCTGCGCCCGGTCCTTGAAGCCGGACAGATCGTTGCTTGCCGACACATCCAGCCCCAAATAGCCGGCGTATCGGTACAGGATCGTCACAAACTGCTCTCTGGTGGCCAAGGCGTCGGGTCCATAGAGGTTGTCTCCCAGGCCGTTGACAATGCCGCAGGCCGCCGCCCAGTTCACCGCCTCCGTGTAATACTGGCCGTCGGCCACATCCGAAAAGCCGCTGCCGGAATATCCGGTGGGCTTTCCGGCCAGCCGCCAGAGCACCGTCACCATCTGGCTGCGGGTCATGTTCTCGGCGGGGGAGAACACATATTCCTCCATTCCCGTGAACAGGCCCCGTGCCGTGGCGCTGTTGATGTTGTCATAGTGGCAATTATCCGTCGAAACGTCCCGATAGGGGCTGTTGGGGTCATAGTCCAGGGCGCTGAGGGGATAGGCGGTCAAAAACGCCTGGGTCCGGAACTCCTCCTCCCGGTCGTGGAGGCCGCCGTCAAAATTCTCCGTCCCCAGCAGATACCAGTTCCACCCGGACACGGTTTCGGAATCCCAGGTGGCGTCCACCTGATACCAGATGTTTTTCAGATAGGCCATGTTCCAGGCATGGCTGGAGCTGGTGAGCGTCCGCACCGGCAGGTCCGCATACCAGCACATGGCGTAAAACAGCGACGCATAGCCCTGACAGATGGCCTTGCCCTCCATCAGCGCGCCGTAGGCCGTGACGATATAGTAGTCCTCGTTGCCGGAGATGCTGTCCTCCAGGGTCCCAAGGCCCGCGTAGTCATAGGTGACATTCCCGGTGATGTAGTCGTAGATGGCGGTATAGCGCTCATACGGCTCCATGGCGTCCAGGCCCAGGGTCTGGGCCAGCTCCGCAATACGCGACGCCAGCTCGGCCTCCTCCTGGGCGGTGGTATAGTACACCAGCTTCACCTGGAAGGCGTATCCGGTCCCCGTGCCGGCGGCCAGGGACAGTCTGGCGGAGTACCAGCTCCATTTCAGATAGTCCCCGTCATAGGGACACTGGGCCAGCTCCTGGGAGTAGGCCGCCGGGAACACCTCTGAAAAGAACCAGCTATTGAGGGCGCTGATTCCGGCGCTGGTGCTCAGATCCCAGGTCCGTCCGGTGTTGATGTTCAGCGTGACCACCGCTTCCCGGTCCACCATGGCCTGCCGGAGCTGGTCCGCCGCCTCCGTGGGACTTATGTAGGAGGCGGCACGGTATTCCGCCTGGAGCTCTGTCTGGTCCTCATCGTAGTCCGCCTCCGGCGGCGCAGGCAGATCCTCGTAAAGCGGATTGATATAGGTATCGCCCTGCACCACTGTCTCCCGGTCTGCGGCGGCCGCCGCAGGCGCGGCCAGGCTCAGCAGGACCGCCAGCGTCAGAAGCAGACTCATCAGCCGTTTCTTCATGGGTCGTTCCTCCCTGTTCGACATCTTGTTTCTCTATTGTACCGTATCCTATCCTTAAAAGCAAGTCCCCAATCGTCCGCGTTTCCGGCAAAATACAGCGGCAGCGCCTCGCGCGGCTTCGCCGGGGCGCGTGCAGGGCGGAAAATCAGGGCGGCTGAAACCAGCCGCCCTGTCCGTATCTTCCGTTACGCGAAGAGTTCCTTGGCCTTGGCCGCAAAGCGGGTGCCGTAGATGTTGAACAGCTCGGCGGCGGCCTCCTCCTGACCCTTGAGGCAGATGGGTCCCAGGTGGATAAAGGGCAGGCCCTGGGCCGTACCGGAGGAATAGATCACCGCGCCCTTGACCAGAAGCTGGGTCAGCACGGACTGGATCGCCACATCGCCGCCGCCCTGGAGGAAGTTGGCCGTGGCATAGGCGCCGCAGAGCTTATCCGCCAGCTTGCAGGGGCAGGTGTCCAGCCAGGTCT
>CAZBOR010000132.1:0-5005 GCA_964493585.1 uncultured Oscillospiraceae bacterium | reverse complement strand
TCCAGGCGGTGCTCCCAAGCCCCAGGTGGATTTGAAAGACTACGGCGAGCCGCGCCATGGCGCCTTTGAGGGGGAAATGACCTTCCACTTCACCCCCAACCCCGACGGCACGCTCTCCGGTGACGCCGACGGCAGCCCCATCAACTTCGGCTACTACAGCGGCGACGAGTTCTTCAAGGTGGACTTCCCCGCCGGTCCCGGCCGCTGGGAGATCTGGGCCAGAGTGGACAGCGATGGCTATATCGAAGGCATGATCTCCGTGGGTGGAAACAAGGGCTTCCCCAATTTTGTCTACGGGCGCAAGATCCAGTAAGTATTTGCCGCCGGCGGCTCCTGGGCTGTCGGCGGCTGAGCTATGAAAACGGTTACATGAAAATCATAAGAAACACTTGACAGTGTATGTAAAAAGACGTAAAATTAAGCATACTAACGATATGCTTCGGAGCTGCCGAACCATACCGTACGCAAATTCAATATCTGGAGGAACAAAACATGAAAGCATTTTGGAAACGGCTGCTGAGCCTCACAATGGCGGCAGCCTTGCTGGCGGCGCTGTGTGCCTGCGGTACCGCGGATTCCAGCGCCGAAGCGTCCGGCGCCGCAGATAGCGCGGCGGAAAGCGTGGCGTCCGCCCCGGCGTCCGAAGCTGAGACGGAAACGGCAGAGGCCGCTTCGGACCTGAAAACCAAGTGGGCGTCCCTGTCCGGCACCACACTGAAGGTCGCCACCAGCGGCCAGCAGGCGGGCTGGAGTCAGGATGACGGCAACGGCGGCGTCGAGGGCATGGACATCGACGTGATGAACTACATCTGCGACTACTACGGCATCGATCTGGAGTGGGTCGTGGCCGATCCCACCGGCCTCTGGGGAATGCTTCAGAGCGACGAGGTGGACACCATCGCCTGTGTCACCACCGTCAATGAGGACCGCCTGGCCTCCTACTGGTTCACCAACACCTACGCCTGGGAGTCCTACAGCATCGTGTCCCGGACCGAGGACGGCGTTCCTGAGGCCGGGGATCTGGACTTCTGGGACGGCAAGACCATCTGCACGCCTGCCGGCTCCAACCCGGCGCTGATCCTGGAGGAGATCATCGCTCAGGAGGCGGAGAAGGGCATCACCATCAACGCGGTGTATCCCGATTCCTCTGCGGTCCTGATCCAGAATGTGGTCAGCAAGGAGACGGACGCGGCCCTGATGGTCACATCCACCTGCGCCTATAAGGTCCGCGACCTGGGCTACACGGATACCCTGACCATTCAGGACATCCAGTGGAAGAATATGCCCATCGTCTACGCCTGGGGCCGCCAGGAGGAGAACAAGGACGTGATCCTTGCCATCAACGACCTCATTGAGGAGATGCAGAATGACGGCACATTGGCCGAGTTCTCCACCAAGTGGTTTGAGATGGACATCACCCAGCTCCCCGACGGCGAGGTGAACTATGTCACCTCCACCGGCGACGACGCCTGGCAGAGCTACGAATAACCGAAAATAATCTGGGAAAACCGGAGGCAGATACCTCCGGTTTTCTCAGTAGTCCGTTGAAAGGGGAGCTTTCCCGTGTATAATTTTGCGCCCCAATACTTCTACGAGGCGTTCGCACCCATTCTGTCCTGTCTGAAAATGACCATGCTGGTGACGTTTGGGTCCTTTCTGCTGGCCTTTGTGCTGGCGGTGGTGCTGGCCATGATCGCCATGGTGAAAAACGCCGTGGTCCAGGTCATTATGAAGGTCTGGCTGTCGCTGTTTCGGGGCACCCCGCTGATCGCGCAGCTTTTCCTGTTTGTCTACGGGGTGTTTCCGCTGATTCCGGGCCTGTCGGAGATGAGTCTGGAGGTCAAGTGTGTTTTCTGCCTGGCTCTGAGCTTTTCGGCCTTTATGGCGGAGACCATCCGGGGCGCGATCCTGTCCGTGGACAAGGGGCAGATGGAGGCCTGCATCACCTGCGGTATGTCATCCCTCCAGGGCTATACCCATGTGGTGCTTCCCCAGGCGTTCCGTCTGGCCATCCCATCCCTGATGAACAACTTTATCGAGTGCTTCAAGGGGTCCGCCATGGCATCCGTGGTGGGCGTCATGGATATGATGCTCAAGGCAAAGATGCTTGCCAACAAGTCCTACCGCTTTTTGGAGGTCTATCTCTGCGTTTTGATCCTCTATTGGGTCATCAACATGATTTTCGTGGCGATCCAGCGGGTCATTGAGCAGAAGGCCAACGCCAAATACTAAGGAGGTCCCCCATGATTCGGTATGAGAATGTACATAAGGTCTTTGGGGAGGTGGAGGTCCTCAAGGGCATCGACTTTGAGATCGGCACCGGCGAGGTGGTCTGCATCCTGGGTCCCTCCGGCTCCGGCAAGACCACGCTGCTGCGCTGCACGAACTTTCTGGAGACGCCCACCAGGGGCCGCGTGACCGTGGGCGAACAGACCATCGACGCGGAAAAGCACACGAAGAAGGAGGTTCGCGCCATCCGGCAGCTCAGTACCATGGTGTTTCAGAATTACAACCTGTTCCGGAACAAAACGGCGCTGGGCAACGTGATGGCGGGTCTCACCGTGGTCAAGCGGCAGTCCAAGGCCCAGGCCAGACAGACCGCCGAGCGCTACCTGAAGCTCGTCGGCATGGGAGAGCGCATGGATTACTATCCCTCTCAGCTCTCCGGCGGACAGCAGCAGCGCGTGGGCATCGCCAGGGCGCTGGCGCTCCAGCCCCACGCGATCCTGTTTGACGAGCCCACGGCGGCCCTGGACCCGGAGCTGGTGGGCGAGGTCCTGAGCGTCATGAAGGACGTTGCCAAGACCGGCATCACCATGGCGGTCGTGACTCACGAGATCGGCTTCGCCAGGGAGGTGGCGGACCGGGTGGTGTTCATGGACGGCGGCGTCGTGGTGGAGCAGGGGCCGCCCGGGGAGATCCTGGACAATCCCCGGAATCCCAGGACCCGGCAGTTCCTGCGGGCCGTGGAGAAGGAGGAGTAATACAGCCTGCCCTATCACCGCAAATAGAAATCAGGAGGAATGAAAATGAAATGGAATCCGAAACGGGCGATCCCGTTGATACTGTGCTTTGCCCTGATCCTCTCCGGGTCTGCCGCAGCGGCGGACGGGATGCCTGGGGATATGGGAGAGATGCCCATGGGAGAAATGCCCATGGGGGAAATGCCCATGGGGGAAATGCCCGACATGATGGCACCGGACGGCATGGGCGGCGGAACCGGGGACGGCGCGCCCTCGGAGGCGGCCATCGTCATTGTGGACGGGGCCGAGGCGAAGGATATGGAATACGACCCGGAGGCCGGGCCGGACGCCTATACGTCGGAGGACGGCGTTTACACGATTTCCGGCCTGGAGCTGCTCAGTGACGACTACACCTTCAACGGCATTGTGGTAAAGGGCCAGGACTCCGTTGTCCGGCTGGAGAAGTCCACCATCCGGCTGGGCGTGGGAGCCGAGGCCACGGACGAAGATCAGGGCGGCGCTGCGGTGAGCATCGACGACGGAGCCACGCTGTATGTCTCCGATTCCACTCTGATCGTGGATGGCGCGGCCCGATATGTGACCGCCAACTACAATGACGCCACGCTGATCGTCAACAACTCCACCGTACAGTCCACGGGCAGTAATGACATGACGGCCCAGGTGTCGGAGCCGTTTTCCAATGAGGCGCTGCTGATTTCCGGTACCGCCAGGGCGAATTTCTCCATTGGCGCCACCAAGACCTACTACTTCAATTCCGTCTGTATCGCCGAGGGCTGGGCGGCGCTGTCCACGGACTCCGCCACAGGCAGCGGACTGGACCTGTATGCCTATAACACCGACGGCATCGCGGAAAACGGCGGCTACAGCACCTACGCGGACACCAACTGCCGGGTATGGCTCTACGGCTCCCGGCTGACCGCCGCGGAGATCGGCTGCATCATCTCCAAAAGCGGCCAGATCCATGTGTACAGCACAGACGCGGCGGACGAGGACCTTCTGGCCTATAACGAGGGCGCGCCTGTTTCCGAGGATTCCAGTATCCTGGGCGGCCGCAACGCGGTGATGATCCATGCGCCGGATATGATGGGCCAGGGCCTTGCGGCGGCGGACTGCGGGACCTTTACGGCGGAAAACGCCTTCCTCGGCACCACGGAGGAGCTGGTATCCACCAAGGATTACAATGACTACGGCGAGGCCGTGGGCGCGTATATCGACTATGTAAGCGGCTCCGTGATCCTGATTCGCTCCACCTCCGCAGTGATCGACCTGAAAAACGTGACGATGGAGAGCTACAACGGCACCCTGATCCATACGGTGCTCAACGCCGATTCCATGGGGAATTTCCTCTCCGACGGCGATGGCGCGCAGGCGGAGCCGGTGGCCGTGACCATGACCGATATGGACGTGTCCGGCGCCATCCGCCATGAGGACTACCAGCGCCGTATGACCGTGGAGCTGCGTAATACCACGCTGACGGGCAATATCATATCCGGGACCATGGAGGACTGGAACAGCACCTGGGCCGACTACGGCCAGGTCAACTGGGTGGTGGACGAGAACTATAACGCCGTCTATGGCGTGGCGCTGACGCTGGGGGAAGGCTCCGTGTGGAATGTCACCGGAAGTTCCAGCCTGCAAAGCCTGACGCTGGAGGAGGGCGCAGTCCTTGCCGGCGTGGAGGAAATGACATTGGACGGGGAGCCGCTGACGCCCGAAGCCGGCGTGACCTATACCGGAGAGATCCTGATCTCCGGCAGCTATGTCCCGGTCCAGGAGGAATCCGAGGAGACTGAGGAGCCCCAGGAAACAGCCGCCGCAGAGGAGCCGGCTGTGGAGGAGCCCTCGGAGACCGCTATGCAGGAATCGCTCTCCTCCGATTCGTCAGAGGACGTGGGAGAGACCGTGCAGGAGACCTCCGGGAGCCATCCGGGCGCGGCCATCGGAATCGTGGCGGTCGTAGTGGCGGCTGTGGCGATTCTGGCGGTGGTCGCCATCCGGAAACGGAAAGCGAAATAATCTAA
>CAZBOR010000131.1:0-5028 GCA_964493585.1 uncultured Oscillospiraceae bacterium | reverse complement strand
CCTCCATGGACCTGGGGACCCACACCCAGTTCCTGGCCGATGTGGTGGACTGCGACGTGCTGGATGGGGCCAAGCCCGTCAGCTACAGCTACTACCAGGCCAACATCAAGCCCAAGCCGGAGAAGAAGCCGGCGGTCAAGGGCTGGCGCTGCACCATCTGCGGCTATATCTACGAGGGCGAGACTTTGCCAGAGGACTTCATCTGTCCCCTGTGCAAGCACGGCCCGGAGGTGTTTGAAAAAATCGAATAGACAAAGGAAGCCCCCGGCACGTTTCAATGCCGGGGGCTTTTTTGCGCTATTGCTCCAGCGCCATGACCTTATCCACGCGGCGCTGATGGCGGCCGCCCTCAAACTCCGTGGACAGGAAGGTGTCCACAATGGCCAGAGCCAGATTTTTCCCGATGATCCCCGCGCCCATGGCCAGCATATTGGCGTTGTTGTGCTGTCGGGTCAATGCGGCGGAAAGCAGGTCGGAGCACACGGCGCAGCGAATCCCATGGACCTTGTTGGCCACCATGGACACGCCAATGCCGGTGGTGCAGATCAAAATCCCGGAGGTACAGGCTCCGGAGGCCACTGCCTGAGCGGCGGGCGCGGCGTAGTCCGGGTAGTCGCAGCTCTCCGTGGAGTGGGTGCCGAAGTCCTTAACAGCGTAGCCGCTGTCCTCCAAATGCTTTTTGACGGCCTCTTTCAGCTCATAGCCGCCGTGGTCGCAGGCGATTGCAATCATAGTATCTCCTCCATATTGATTGGTTGTGGCTGCCTCCGGCAGAACAGGGTCACATAGCGGAATCCGCACCGGCGCAGCAGCGCCATACCCTGTTTCAGACCGTCGGCCATATGCTTCGGCTCGTGGGCGTCGGTGCCGATGGTCACAAGCTCGCCGCCCAGGGACCGGTATAGCCTGAGTATTTCCTCCGGCGGAAGGGGCCGGCCCCGGTTGGTCCGGTAGCCGGAGGTGTTCAGCTCCAGGGCCTTGCCCCGCTGCACCAGGACTTTCAGAATCTCCCGGATCAGGTCCTCCAGCGGGTGCAGGTCCACATTCACGCCGTCCCGGCCATACATATAGCGGACGGGATAGGTGAGGTGGGCCAGGGAATCGAAGAAGTCCGTCCGGGCCAGGGCCAGCAGGCTCTCAAAATAGGTCCGCAGCAGGGCCAGGCATTGGGCCTCGTCGGTAAAACGCATATAGTAGTAGTCCACGCTGTCGGGGTCGTTGTGCAGGGAGCCGAGCACGAAGTCGATATCCGGCTCGGAGAGGACTTTGGCCGCCGCCTCCGGCCGCAGGACCGCCTGGCCCAGTTCCACGCCCTTGCGGATGTCCAGACCGGGAAAGGCCCGTCGGGCGGCCTCCAGCTCCCGGTTGACCGGGTCCCAGCAGAAGCTGTCGTCGCTCTGGCCCTGGCCGTCCAGCAGATCGCAGTGGTCCGTCAGGCACAGATGGCGGATGCCGGCGGCCTCCGCCGCGTGGCACATATCCGTCAGGGGATATTCCCCGTCAAAGGAGCAGCGGGAGTGAAAATGGTCGTTGATAAGCATAGCGATGTTCCTTTTTCTGTCGGTATCTTAAATCGGTAAGCAGCGCACACCGCCCTTCATCCGTCCCGGGCGTCACCCACGCCGCCTTCCACCGGGGAAGGCCCGGTGAAATAGAGAGCGATACGGGGCCTGCGCCGACGTCAACCCCAGGGCCAGCCCGGCAGCCATTTCAGGAAGTTCAGGCAGTAGGAAATACTGGCCTCCATGCCGCTGAGCACGGGATAGAACAGGGCGAACAGCCCCACCTGCAGTCCGGTAAAGCCATAGGCCAGCTTGTCGTTTTTGGGATTCCGGGTGATAAGCTCGTCCAGCACAAAGCAGATGGCCAGCACCAGGAACAGGCTGCATCCGAAGTAGTGGTAGGAGAAGGTGGTACGGGTGATAATGACCCATGGAAGGAGCTGGCACAGGTAGCCCACCCAGATCAGCACGGCGGTGGGCTTCCGGCGTTTCCAGAAGGCCGGGATCATGGCAAACAGCGCCGCCAGCCCGGCCCAGGAGATCAGCGGGCTGTTAAAGGCCCCAAAGGCGGATTTGGTGGTTTCCCCGTAGTTCAGATAGTAGAGGATCGGCCGCAGATCCAGGACCCACTGGTACCAGCGGGAGGAATAGGGGTGGTATTGGTTCACGCCGCTGTGGTAGGTCAGCATATACACCTGATTGTCCCAAATCAGCCGGTAGTAGTCCCCGCTGACCAGACTGCCGGGAAAGCTCATGCCCTCCGCCAGACCGTAGGGGATATAGCTCAGGCAGTAGATTACCAGGGGGACCAGCACAAAGAACACCAGGGAGGCGCCGACGGTCCCCAGCAGCTCCCGTCCGTAGGCGGACAGGCCCCTGGCGCGGTATTTCATGCAGACCCGCAGGAGCCACAGCAGGGCCAGCCCCACGCCGCCGTATACCACCGTCCATTTGCAGGCGCAGCCCAGACCGAAGGCCAGGCCGGAGAGGGCCAGCTCCCGAATGGTTTTCCGCATGGGCGCATCGTAGGGCGCGGTGATCCAGCGCCACATGAACAGAAAGCTCACCAGAATAAAGAACACGCCGTAGGTGTCGATGGTGGCGATCCGGGTCTGGGTGTAGTGCATGAATTCAAAGGCGAACAGGGTGGTGCCGCAGATGGCCACCTTGGTCTTGCCAAACATATTTTTCAGCAGCACATACAGCGGCAGCAGCATCAGCACCCCGAAGAACGTCCCCATGAACCGATAGCCAAAGGGCGTCATGCCGAACAGCTCGATGCCAAGGGCGATGAGCAGCTTGCCCAAAGGCGGATGGGTGATCTCATAGGGGTAGATATTGCGAATGTGCTCATAGGCGGTGCGGCCGTGGTAGATTTCGTCAAAGTACATACTGTTGTACCAGCTCGGCGCATCGGGGACGGTGTCCTGCTCGTCAAAGAGCACGCTGTCCACGCCGCTGACATCCAGAAGCCCGCCGTTTTCGTCGTAGAGGGCCAGCTCGCCCAGCTCCATAGGCACATTACGGGCCACGATACGGATGTACCGGACATGGATGGTGTCCCTGTCGGTTTTGGCGTACTGCCACTTGAAAAGGTCCGCGTAGCTCTGGGGCATGGCGGCGTCGTTGACGTTGCCGTCTTCATCGGCCTCGGCCTCGTCATTCCGGAGCCGGACCCAGTTGCTCCCGTTGCCGGAGTAGTAGAGGTCGTAGTCGCCGGGATACAACCCGGAGTAGTACAGGATGGAGGACACCGTGTAGTGGTCGCCCAGGTCCAGCTCCACCATGCTGTTTTCCGCCGTGAAGGTGTAGAAGCTCTGGGGCGCCTCCGAGCTGCCCAGATTGGTAAAGGCCACGATGCCATAGACCACCAGCAGGACGATCAGCGGCAGCAGGTCCCGCCGCTCCATGGGAAAGCACTTGCCATCCAGGGAGAATCTGGGGCGGTCATAGTTCTGTATCCATTCCAGGGTCCCCATCCTTGGGGCCATGTCCCTGTGGTATTTTATGAAAAACGCCACGATCAGCGCCAGCAGCAGCACCGTCAGCGCCTTGGCCGACATTGTGATCTGCTGATAGCTCTGTATCCATGCGAGCAGGGAAGTCCCCGCCTCTTTGAGGGCCGCGACCATACCGGGCCACCTCCTTTTTCTTTATTTTAGCATTTTCCCGGTGAAAAAGCAATCCTTGATGCAGGCTCTGTCGGGAGGTTATGCGAATCTCCGTGAAATCCCCAAAGGATTCCCTTGCTACAGGCCGAGCTTTGCCGCCGCCTGGGGGAAATATTTTCCGGCAAACTCCACAGCGGACACCTGAAAGGACCTGCCGCTTAGATATTCCAGGATTCCCGCATCGGTCCGGAAGGAGAAGGTCAGGCGGTAGGCGTAGAGAGCCTGGAACTTCCGGTCCTTTTCCGCTCTTCCGTACTTGCCGTCGCCCAGCAGGGGATGGCCTGCGGCGGCGAACTGGGCGCGGATCTGATGGGTCCGTCCCGTCACCAGCTCACACTCCACCAGGGACAGCCCTCCCTCCGCCGCCAGGGTCCGGTAGCGGGTCTCGCAGGATTTCGCGCCCTTCTGGGGCCGCTCCGTGACGTAGACCCGGTTTTTCACCGCGTCCTTAAACAGATAGCCCCGAAGGCTCCCCTCCTGGGGGCGCATGGTCCCGTGGATAACGGCCAGATAGCGCTTGTCCAGCTCCCGGTTTTTGATTTTTTCGTTGAGGATCCGCAGGGCCTCGGCGTTTTTGGCGGCGATCACGATGCCGCCGGTGTTCCGGTCGATGCGGTTGCACAGGGCCGGGGCAAAGGCGTTCTCCAGCCGGGGCTTCCACTCTCCCTTGGCGTACAGGTACGCCTGGATGTGGTCAATGAGGGTCCGGCCGTATTCCGCGCCGTCGTGGGGATGCACCGCCAGGCCCGGCCTTTTGTCGCACAGCAGAATGTTTTTGTCCTCGTAGACAATGCTCAGCCGGGGCGCGGACACGGTCAGATAGGCGTTGTCCGCCTTGGGAACGTCAAAAAACTCGTCGTTGACGTACAGCTCCACCAGATCTCCCTCCCGGAGCCGGGTGTCCCGCTGGGCGCGGCCGCCGTTGACCTTGATGCGCTTGAGCCGGATATACTTCTGGCTGAGCGAGGCGGGGAGCAGCGGCACGTTTTTGGCGATGAACCGGTCCAGCCGCTGGCCCGCGTCATTTTTCCCGATGGTAAATGCTTTCATGGAACACCCTCCGGCGCTGTTTTCTACCATGATAGCCCAGCGGCGGGTCCTTGTCAACCAAAAACTGCATCCGGGACCCCAAAGGCGTATCTTGAAGCTTATGCGAAGAAAAAATATCAAAACTTAATAGAAATACTATGGGAATGTCATACTTTTGTAATATCTATCCGTTATACTAAGAATCGCAAGGAACGATATATCTTTTTCATTTCTCCCTCTTACGTTTTTTAGAGCGGCGCCCGGTTGCATGGCCGGGCGCTTTCTCTATGTCTTGATAAATCGCCGCCGGTGTGGTACGATAATAC
>CAZBOR010000130.1:0-5036 GCA_964493585.1 uncultured Oscillospiraceae bacterium | reverse complement strand
CTGCGGCATACCCGCTTTCCCGTATGCTCCGCGCCGGATTTTCGCCGAAAAGCGGAAAAATACTTCCATTTGCGCGGCAAGTGCGATATAATATACGGGAAAATCTGCAATAGGGGCTGTTGACGACCTTGATTAAACATATTCTTTACATATTTGCGATCTCCATGGTGCCGGTGATCGAGCTGCGGGGCGCAATTCCGGCGGGCGTGGGGCTGGGGCTCCCCTTTCGCGTGGTGTTTATCACGGCGATGCTGGGGAATCTGCTGCCGGTGCCGTTTTTGATCCTGTTCACACGGCAGGTGTTCGCGTGGCTCCGCACGAAGAGCGCCCTGATGGAGCGCCTGGTGTCCAGGCTGGAGGGCAAGGCCGTGGCCAAGCAGGACCTGCTGAAAAAATATGAGCTGCTGGGCCTGTGTATTCTGGTGGCCATACCGCTGCCCGGCACCGGGGCCTGGACCGGCGCGTTGGTTTCGGCGGTATTTGACATCCGGCTCAAGCACGCCTTTCCCGTGATTGCCCTGGGGGTCCTGATCGCCGGGATCATCGTGTCCATCGTGACCTATGGAGTGAGCGTGTTTCTTTAGGCACCAATGGCCGCCTCGCCGCATAGAATGTGCTGGGGAGGAGATGGCATGGAGATCATACTTGGGGCGTTGGCGGCCTGGGGGCTGCTGATGCTGATCTGGACGCTGGCGGGGGTCCTGCTGCTGCCGCTGCGGCGGGAGATTCCGCTGACGGTGGTGGTCCATGGGGACGGCGAGGCCCTGTGGATGGAGCGCTGCCTGCACGGGCTGGCGTGGCTCCGGGATTCCGGGCTGCTCTGGTGGAACATTCTGATCCTGGACCAGACGCTCAGCCGGGAGGCCCAGGACCGGGCCAGACGGCTGGCCCGGGACCACAGCGAGGTCCGGGTCATGGATTTGAAGGAGCTCCGGGAATGGCTGGAGGCAAAGCACGACGAAATGTGAAGCGCCGGCGGGTAATAGAAGTGCCGCCGGACACAGGGCGCAACCATGCAAAGCATACATACCGGACATCGCTTCGGTATGTATGTTTTTTCAGGCGAAGGGCCGGAATTTCTCAAATACCCGATGACAATTCCCGCGGGATGTACTATAATTGATACAGGAAACGTCCAGGCTGACGAAATCGGAAAGGGAACGCTTTTATGACGGAAAACGAAGTGATCCGCGGCGCGGTGGCTGCGGTGCTCTATCAGAATGAGATGAACGGCTACACGGTGGTCCGCTTTTCCACGGAGGCCGGGGAAACGGTCACGGTGGTGGGGACCATTCCCATGTGTACCCAGGGAGAACGGCTGGTCATCACCGGGCATTGGGAGAACCACTCCACCCACGGGCCCCAGTTCCGGGCGGAATTCCTGGAGCGGCTCATGCCGGACAGCGCCGGGGAGATCGAGAAATACCTCGCATCCCGCGCCATTCGCGGCATTGGACCCCGGACCGCCAAGCGCATTGTGGAACGCTTTGGAGATCAGACCTTCGCGGTGATGCAGGACAGTCCGGAGCGTCTGGCGGAGGTCCCCGGCATCAGCATGAAAAAGGCCATGGAGATCGGGGAGAGCTTTGAAAAGCAGTTCGGAATGCGAAAGCTGCTGGAATTCCTCATGGCGCAGCACCTGCCGGCGGACCTGGCGCTGCCGCTGTACAGGGCTTACGGCGACCTGGCCATGGAGGCCCTGCGGGACGACCCCTATCTGCTGACGGACGAGTTTTTCGGCGCGGACTTTGCCCTGGTGGACGCCTTCGCGGTGTCTCTGGGGGTGGAGGCGGAGGATTCCCGACGGCTGGAGGCGGCGGTGCTGTTCACGCTGCGGCACAATCTGGAAAACGGACATACCTTCCTGCCGGGGGAAAAGCTGGCCCAGGCCACGGCCAATATGCTGTCGGTGTCCCTTGGGGCGGTGGACGAGGCCATGGAAGCCCTGCACGAAACGGGCCGCATGGTCCTCGACACCTTGAAGGGGATACAGGTCTGCTATCTGCCGGAGTATTACCAGGCGGAGACCTATGTGGCAACGTGGATGCGGGACCGGGCCGAAGCCTCGCTGGAGCCGCCGGAGAATATGGAGACCATGGTCCGGGACATCGAACGGGAGAGCGGCATCACCTATGCGCCGGACCAGATCAAGGCCCTGTTTGCGGCGGCGGAGCATATGGTCATGCTCCTGACGGGAGGCCCCGGCACGGGCAAGACCACCATTGTCAACGGCATCTTAGCCCTGTTCGACCGGATGGGCATCCGGACGGAGCTGGCCGCGCCCACGGGTCGGGCGGCCAAACGGCTTGGAGAGCTGTGCGGCCGGGACGCGGCCACCATCCATCGGCTGCTGGAGACCCAGTTTGACCCGGACACGGGAAAGCTGTGCTTCACCCACGACGAATCTGAGCCGCTGCGGGCCAAGGCCGTCATTGTGGACGAGACCTCCATGGTGGACATTCTGCTGATGGAGGCGCTGCTCCGGGCGCTGAAGCCCGACTGCCGGCTGATTCTGGTGGGGGACCCGGACCAGCTCCCCTCGGTGGGCGCGGGAAACCTCTTTTCCGACCTGATCCGCAGCAAGCGGGTGCCGTCGGTGCGTCTGACGGAGATATTCCGTCAGGCCCAGGAGAGCCTCATCGTGATGAACGCCCACAGCATCAACCACGGAAGGATCCCGGAGCTGGCCCGGAAGGACAAGGACTTCTTCACCCTGCCCCGCCGGGACAACGCCTCCATCGTGGAGACCATCGCGGACCTCTGTGTCCGCCGCCTGCCCCAGAATATGCACATTCCATCGGACCAGATCCAGGTGCTTTCGCCCACCCGAAAGACGGACGCGGGAACTGTGGCGCTCAACGCCCGGCTCCAGGCGGCGCTGAATCCCCCCTCCCCTGTCAAGCAGGAGCGAAAATACGGAAAAATCATCTTCCGAGAGGGCGATCGGGTGATGCAAATTCGCAATAACTATGATATAATGTGGAAGAGGGCGGACGGCGCCGGTATGGGCGCCGGGGTCTTTAACGGCGACGTGGGAAAGATTCTGGAAATCGACAACGCCGGAGAGACCATGACGGTGCTGTTTGACGATAAGACCGTGGAATACTCCTTCGACCTCCTGGGTCAGCTGGAGCTGGCCTACGCCATGACCGTCCACAAGAGCCAGGGCAGCGAATACCGGGCGGTGATCCTGTCCGCGTCCCATGCCAGCCCTTATCTGCTCACCAGAAGTATTCTCTACACCGCCGTGACCAGAGCCAAGGAGCTGCTCATCATCGTTGGGGACCCCAACGTGATCGTGCAGATGGTGGAAAATGATCGGCAGTCCCGCCGCTACAGCGGCCTCAAACTTCGTCTTGCAAAGGATGCGTGATTATGGGTATTTTTGCAGCGATCTCCGACCTGTTGTTCCCGCCGAAGTGTATTTTCTGCCGGAAGATCCTCCGGTCCGGCGGAGTCTGCGACAAATGCAGCCGGGAGCTGACCCGGAATGACACGGTGCGCCGGGGGATATACTTCACCAGGTGCTGCGTCCCCATGCGGTATGAGGGGCAGGTGCGGGATGCGGTGATCCGGTTCAAATTCCAGGACCAGCCGGGGTATGCAACGGAGTTCGGGCGGATCCTGGCCCGGTGTATTCGGGACAATCTGGAATACGACCTGATTACCTGGATACCGGTGAGCCGGGAGCGGCGCAAAAAGCGGGGCTATGACCAGGCCATGCTGCTGGCCATGGCGGCGGCGCTGGAGCTGGGGGACGTGGCGGTGGAGACCCTGAGAAAGACCGCCGACAATCCTGCACAGTCCAGCCTGAAGGACCCGTCCCAGCGCCGGACCAACGTGCAGGGGGCCTATGAGGTCCCGGACCCGGTGCTGGTGGAGGGCAAGCGGGTGCTGCTCATCGACGATATTATCACCACCGGCGCAACCATGGACGAGGCCAGCCGGACACTGCTGGAGGCGGGCGCCAAAGAGGTCGTCGCGGCGGCGCTGGCGCAGCCTGTGGAATCCTGACAGAACTACAGAGGAAGTACTATGATTAAATTATCCAGAGATATTGGAATTGATTTGGGGACCACCTCGGTCCTGGTGTATTTGGACGGTCGCGGCATCGTCATCAACGAGCCGAGCGCCGTGGCCCTGGACAAGGTCAGCGGCAAGGTGCTGGAGGTGGGGTCGGCAGCCAAGAAGATGCTGGGGCGCACACCCGGCAATATCGTGGCGGCCCGGCCGCTGAAAAACGGAGCCATCTCCGACTATGACATGACGGCCACCATGCTGGGGGTCTACCTCCGGCGCATCACGAGAATGTCCCTGGTGAAGCCCCGCGTGGTGATTTCCGTCCCCAGCGGCATCACCGAGGTGGAGGAACGCACCATCATCCAGGTGACGATGGAGGCGGGCGCGCGCCGGGTGTATCTGATCGAGGAGCCGCTGGCGGCGGCCATGGGCGCCGGCATGGACATCAAGGGCGCCGGCGGCAGCATGGTCATTGACATCGGCGGCGGCACCACGGATATTGCGGTGCTGAGCCTCAACAACGTGGTGAAATCCACCTCCATCAATACGGCGGGCGACGCCTTTGACGACGCCATCATTCAGTATATCCGGGAGCGCTATCAGGTGCTCATCGGCTCCCAGACGGCGGAGGAGGTCAAGATGGCCATCGGCTGTGTCTACCCAAGGCCGGAGGGCCTGGTGATGACGGTCAAGGGCCGGAACCTGTCCACGGGTCTGCCCCAGGACGTGGACGTGACCTCGGTGGATGTGATGCACGCCCTGACCACGCCCTGCCGGGACATCCTCTACGCGGTGCGGTCCGTGCTGGAAAAGACGGAGCCGGAGCTGGTGGCGGACATCTCCCGCAGCGGCATCACCCTGACGGGCGGCGGCTGTCTGCTCTATGGCTTTGACCAGCTCATCTACCGCTCCACCGGCATCGCCTGCCATGTGGCCGACGACGCCATCCTCTGCGTGGCCCTGGGCTGCGGCAAGAGCCTCAAATGGATCGACGAGATGCAGGAGGGTACCATCAA
>CAZBOR010000129.1:0-5064 GCA_964493585.1 uncultured Oscillospiraceae bacterium | reverse complement strand
GACGATCTAGGTCCGCATAAATTGCTCCGGCGGAAATGCGCCTTTTTTCATAAAACCTATTGCAAAACACGGGAAAAATCGGTATAATAACAGATGCTTGATTTATAATTGCCACAGCCCAGGGCTGTGAATATTTGGGGGGAGCTCCCCGGAAAGAGGTTGTCTCATGACATACGAAGATTATAAAAAGATTTATGACAGCAAAAAGGGCACTGTTGAGGACGCGCTGAACCTCATCCAGTCCGGCGACGTCATCTGGTGCTCCAACAACTACAACGAGCCGCAGACCCTGTTTGGCCGTCTGCATGAGATCGCTGACCGCGTGGAGAACGTCATCGTCTACAAGAGCCGCATCGGCGAATATCCCTTCCTTGTGACTCCCGGCATGAACGGCCACATCAACTGCGCCAACTACTTCTACGGCCCTTCCTACCGCAAGGCGCACAAGCTGCTCAACGCCAGCTTCATTCCCGTGGACCTGCCCAACTATTACCGCAGCGTCAATATGCACCGTCCCTGCAATATCTTCACCGCTCAGGTCTCTCCCATGGACGAAAACGGCAACCTGTACATCGGCATGAACCAGACGATCGAGTATTATGCCGTGAAGGACGCCGTCGAGCAGCATAAGAAGATCATCTGCGAGGTCAACCCCAACCTGACCTATATGAACGGCTCCGTGGCCATCCCTGTGGAAGCCGTCACCGTCCTGTACGAGGTGGACACCCCTGAGTATTGCATCGGCGGCATCCAGACCACCGAGCTGGAGGATCAGATCGGCCAGAGAGTCGCCGCCCTGATCGACGACGGCGACACCATCCAGATGGGCATCGGCGGTATCCCCGATACGGTTGGCAAGCACCTGATGGGCCACAAGGATCTGGGCCTGCACACCGAGCAGTTCTGCACCTCCATGGCTTCTCTGATCGAGGCCGGCGTTATCACCGGCAGCCGCAAGGCCTATGACAAGGGCCTGCACGTGGGCGTGTTCGCCGACGGCACCCATGAGCTGTACCAGTACCTGCACAACAATCCCAAGTGCGTCATGAGGCCCGGCCCTGAGGTCTTGAATCCCGGCAATATCGCCCGCCAGGATCACATGGTTTCCATCAACACCCTGGTGGAGATCGACCTGACCGGCCAGATCTGTGCAGAGTCCATCGGCCCTGTCCAGTATTCCGGCTCCGGCGGTGGCTTCTGCTTCACGCTGGGCACCTACTTCGCCGAGCACGGCAAGGGCATCATGGCCTTTACCTCCCGCACCAAGAAGGGCGTACCCAAGATCAAGGCGACCCTGACGCCCGGCGCCGTGGTCACGCACCAGCGCAACTACGTCCAGTGGATCGTCACCGAGTACGGCGCCGTGAATCTCCGCGGCATGGATGTCCGCGAGCGCGCCAAGGCGCTGATTTCCGTCGCACATCCGGAGGACCGCGAGGAGCTGACCCGCGCAGCCAAGGAGCTGTACTACTTCTGATACCGCATAAAACGCCTCTGCCCGACACGGCAAACGCTGTGTCGGGCGTTTTTTTCGTTGCATTTCCGCAGGAATGCGCTTATAATGGGTGGAGAAAAGAAGGGATCATCATGGCCGAAAAGGCAAATCAGACGGATTTTGGCGTGGGCAGCGTGCGGAGAGTCATCCTGAGAATGGCGGTCCCCATCACCCTGGCGCAGCTTATCAACATTCTTTACAATATTGTGGACCGGATGTACATCGGTCATATGCCCGGTGCGGGCGCTCTGGCCCTGACGGGGCTGGGCCTGTGTCTGCCTGTGATCTCGGTGGTGATGGCCTTTGCGCGGCTCAGCGGCATGGGCGGCGGTCCCCTGTGCTCCATTGAGCGGGGCCGGGGCGATCTGGAGGAGGCCCAGCGGATCATGGGCAATTCCTTCACTCTGCTGCTGCTGTTCGCGCTGGTGCTGACGGTGCTGGGGGAACTGTTCCTGGAGCCGGTCCTCTATGCCTTCGGCGCCAGCGAGGATACCATCGGCTACGCGGTGGACTACGGCCGCATCTATCTGGGCGGCAACGTGTTCGTGCTGATCTCCCTGGGGATGAACAACTTTATCAACGCCCAGGGCTTTGCCCGGACGGGAATGCTCACCACCATGATCGGCGCTGTGGTCAACATCCTGCTGGACCCGCTGTTCATCTTTGTGCTGGGATGGGGCGTGCGGGGCGCGGCTCTGGCCACGGTGATCTCCCAGGGGGTGTCCGCCCTGTGGGTCCTGGCCTTTCTGACGGGCAAGCGGGCGCAGCTCCGGCTGCGTCTGAGCGATATGCCCCTCCGGTGGAGCCGGGTCAAACGGATCCTGGCCCTGGGCCTTTCCGGGTTTGTCATGGCCCTGACCAACTCCGTGGTACAGGTGGTCTGCAACTCGGTGCTGTCGGTATTCGGCGGGGACCTTTATGTGGGCGTTATGACGGTCATCAACTCCATTCGGGAGGTGGTGTCCATGCCGGTCCAGGGCATCACCGGCGGGTCGGAGCCGGTGATGGGCTTCAACTACGGCGCGGGAAAGCTCCAGCGGGTCCGGCAGGCCATCGGATTCATCACCGTATGCGCCATCGGATACTCCGCCCTGGTATGGCTGCTGGTGCGCTGCGCGCCGGGCTTCCTGATCGGGATATTCAACGACGACCCGGAGCTGGTGGAGGTGGGCATCCCCGCCCTGCGGCTGTATTTCTGCGCGTTTTTTATGATGGCCCTGCAATTCGCGGGACAGAGCGTTTTCCTGTCCCTGGGCCGGTCCCGGCAGGCCGTGTTCTTCTCCATCTTCCGCAAGGTCATCATTGTGGTGCCGCTGACCCTGTGGCTGCCCCATGTGGGGGCTCTGGGCGCGTCCGGCGTGTTCTGGGCGGAGGCCATCTCCAATGTCATCGGCGGCACGAGCTGCTTTGGCACCATGCTGCTGACCGTATACCGTCCCCTTGGAAAGAGTATCACCCAGGAAACACATTCCTGACGGGATCCGCAAAAAGCTCCCTGCGCGGCCTCGCCGCACAGGGAGCTTTTATTGATGAATCTATTGTGTCATTCGTATTCCACGATAAAGCCCTTCTTGCCCGCGTACTCCTCCACGATGTCGGTGGCATCGTTATAGTACCAGGAGCCGTTGACGAGGAACATACAGAGGAATTCCTCGCCGCCGCCGCTGGGCTCGCCGGGATACCAGGCGGTGTAGTCAAAGCTCTCGCCGTTGTTCCACTTTCCGGCCTCCCAGTCGGAGCACATGGCGTCCAGCCACACGAACACCAGACCGTTATCCTCCGCCAGGGACGCGCAGGCGTCCAGCTCCTCCTTGGAGTTGATGGTCACCAGATGGCCGCCCATGGCCTCTGCCTCCTGCTTGGAACCCCACCAGGAGTAGTCGCACTGGACCAGCTCATAGGTATGTCCGCCCAGCGTGAAGGTGGTGGACACCTGGCTGGGAGAGGGGGATGGCGTGGGGGTGGGGGTAGGCGTAGGGGTAGGAGTAGGCGTAGGTGTGGGCGTTGGCGTGGACGTGGGGGACGGGCTGGGCGTTGCCGTCGCGCTGGGGGATGGGGACGGCGAAGGGGTGGGCGTGGGTGTGGCGACCGCCACCTCCTGCTCCGTGACGCCGACGCTGGAGGTGGGGGAGGGAGCCGCAATCACCGCGTCACCGTCGTAGTCCCCGCCACTGGGCGCGGGAGACGCCGTGGCAAGCTGCTCCTCCTGACTGAGACTGCCCAGATTCGCAATCGCGGTGGAGTTGCTGGGGTCCAGCTTCTCCAGAACGGTGTTGTAATACTCCTTGGCGGCGGCGTTATCGCCGTCCTTTTTGGCCGCGTCGCCCAGCGCCAGATAGGCGTCCTGGGCGGATTTTTTCAGAGTGCTGTCCTGGGTGGCCTCATAGCCCCGGAGATAGGTCTCCGCCGCGCCGATGGGGTCGCCGTTGGCGTCGTAGCACTCCGCCAGAAGGTCATAGGCGTCCGCCGTGGCCTCGCCGGTTTCGATCAGCGACTCCAGCTGGCTGATGGCGCTGGCATAGTCCTGCTGGTCATAGGACTCCCGGGCCAGCGTCAGCGGGTCCTCGGTCTCCTTGCTCCCCACGACGCCGAGCTGGAAGGCCATCACCACGCCGAAGGCCACCACGGCCACCAGCAGCACCGCCGCCACGATGGTGACGATCAGGCCCTTTTTCCTGCCATTGTCGTCCGTCTGCTTGCCGCCCATGGGAGGCGGCGTCCTGTCGCTGTCGCTGCGGCTCTTCCGGCGGGCCTCCTGGGCCATGGTCATCTCCTCCGCAGCCTTGGGCCACGGAGCACCGGTGCTCTCCGGCTCCTGCTGCGATGCGGACATGGGCCTGGGCTGGTTCACCGTGCCGCCGCCGCTGCGGTCCGGTCCGGCGAACAGGGTCACATTGGGCGTTGTTCCGATCTCCCGGTCCTCCGGGGCCTGCTCCGTCCCCGGCATGGCGGGGACAACGGGGATCTGGGGCGTCTCCGCCGGAGCCTCCGGCGTCGGCTCCGAGTAACGCTCAAACGCGACAAAATCCTCGTCCTCTACGGGGAAGCGGGAGCCGCAGGTGGGGCAGAACTTCGCCGCCACCGAAACCGACTGTCCGCAGTGGGCGCATATTTTATAAAGGGATGTGTCAGCCATGTGCTACCTTCCTTTCTCTGTAAGCGGTTAGCGTTTTTCCTATTATAACATAGAATCGGCCGTTTGTGTTGAAAAACTGCGAAATTTCTCAAAAAAGAGTGTTCTATGGAATATTCTTCCATATTTCTCGCGATTTTTGTGAAAAACCAGCGTTTTTCCCGCTTTTCAGTGGAAAAATTCGCCGATATGCGCTATACTAGACGGGAGCCTCCCTCTGTCGGAGGCGCGTCCGGCAGGGGCCGGACGATGATGGACATGGAGGTTGTCGTTATGGGCAAACGGTTTTTACTTTCTCTGGCGCTGATCCTGATCTTTGTGGTACTGGTGGCTCTGGGCGCCGGAGTGCTGTTCAGCGGGGACTATCAGCAGCTCAAGGCGCTGGAGGCCCAGTCGTCCTCCACCCCCACTCCGGAGCTGTTTGGCGTCACCTCCG
>CAZBOR010000128.1:0-5132 GCA_964493585.1 uncultured Oscillospiraceae bacterium | reverse complement strand
TGGAGTACGGCGACGAGGACAACCGCAAGAGCACGAAGTCCACAGAATTTCTCAAATCCTTCCGGGAGGAGTACGGCTCCCTGCTGTGCAAGGAGCTGCTGGGCGAGGACGGAAAAAAGAAAAAGGAGATGTGTCCGGTGCTCATCAACTATTGCGCCGAATATCTCGAAAAGGAGTTTTCAGAATGAACAAGCCTGTTGTACTGGTGATTATGGATGGTGTGGGCCTGGGAGACGGCGGCCCCGGAGACGCGGTGAAAAAAGCGAACACCCCGAATCTGGACCGTCTGCTCTCGGAATATCCCCACACCCGGCTCAAGGCCCACGGTACGGCGGTGGGACTGCCCACGGACGAGGACATGGGAAATTCCGAGGTGGGCCACAACACCCTGGGCTGCGGCCAGGTCTACGCCCAGGGCGCGAAGCTGGTGGGCAGCAGCATAGAAAACGGCACGATTTTCAGCTCCGCCGCATGGCTGGAGCTGACGGACTGGTGCCGGGAAAAGGGCGCGATGCACTTCCTGGGGCTGCTGTCCGACGGCAACGTCCATTCCCATATCGACCATCTGCTGGCACTGCTGCGCCGGGCCAAGGCCGACGGGGTCCGGCGCGTGTTCTGCCACATCCTGCTGGATGGACGGGACGTGCCTGCCACCTCCGCGCTAAAATATGTGGAGCAGCTGGAGCAGACCCTGGCGGAGCTGAACGACGAGGATTTTCACGGGGCGATTGCCTCCGGCGGCGGCAGAATGTATATCACCATGGACCGCTATGAGGCCGACTGGGACATGGTGAAGCGGGGCTTTGACTGCCATGTTCACGGCATTGGCCGCCGGTTCCCGGACGCCAGGACCGCCATCGAGACCTATCGCCGGGAGACAGGCTGCATCGACCAGGACCTCCACGAGTTTGTGATCGCGGAAAACGGCCAACCCATTGGCGCGGTCCGGCCGGGAGACAGCGTGGTGCTGTTCAATTTCCGGGGCGACCGGGCGCTGGAGATCAGCCGGGCGCTGGATGACCCGGATTTTCTTCCCTTCGACCGGGGCGATTTCCATGACGTCAGGTTTGCCGGTATGCTGGAATACGACGGGGACGCCCATATTCCCTCCCGGTTCCTGGTGGAGCCGCCCTGCATTGAAAACACGCTGACGGAGCTGCTGGTGGCCCACGGCATCAACGAATATGCCCTGTCGGAGACACAGAAATTCGGCCATGTGACCTACTTCTGGAACGGCAACCGCAGCGGCAAGGTTTCGGAGGAGCTGGAGACCTATGTGGAGATCCCGTCCGACAACTGCCCCTTTGACCAGAAGCCCGCCATGAAGTGCCGGGAGATCACGGACCATCTGATCGAGGCCATGAAGTCAGGGGAATACGGTTTCCTGCGCTGCAATTTCCCCAATGGGGACATGGTGGGCCACACCGGAAACTATGACGCGGTGGTGGCGTCCATGGAGGCGCTGGACCGGCAGCTTGGGCGCATTATGGCCGCGGCGGATGCCCTGGGCTATGTGCTGCTGGTGACGGCGGACCACGGCAACGCCGATGTGATGCTGGAGAAGGACAAAAAGGGTCAGTGGCAGGTCCGCACGGCCCACTCCCTCAACCCGGTCCCCTTCGTGCTCTATGGAGCCGATGGGAGGTTGAAGGAGGGCGATTTCGGCCTTTCCAGCGTTGCGCCCACCGTGGCGGAGCTGCTGGGGCTGCCCGTTCCCGCCGCCTGGGACCCATCCCTGCTGGCATGATACCATGAAGAAAAAAATCGCGTCCCGGAGGTCTATGCCTCCGGGACGCGACGCTGCGATTCGGGCTATGGCCGTCCCGGCCTTGGCTGCGCGGCCAGGGCTGTGGAGAACTCCGCCATCAGGTCCGGAATGGGGATATTCTGCGGACATTTATGGACACAGGCGCCGCAGGCGATGCAGGCGCTGGGGAAGCGCTCCGGGTCGATGCGCTCCAGCTCCATCCAGATCATGGGGCCGGGATTGAGCCGGTAGCGGCTGTACAGCCCCAAAAGCGTTGGGATGTCCAGCCCCATGGGGCAGCCGTCGCAGTAGTGGCAGACCGTGCAGGGGACCACGAACTGTGCGCGGAACTGCTCCAGGGCCTTTTGCAGCGTTTCCTGCTCCAGCGGGGACAGGGGCGCTCCCTCGGTGAAGGTGGCGATGTTGTCCAGAGCCTGGGGCAGCTCCGTCATGCCGCTGAGCACCACCCGGACACCCGGCAGGCCCATCAGATACCGGAACGCCCAGGAGGCCACGGAGCGGTCCGGCCGGACCTGCTTCAAAATGGCGTCCGCCTCAGGGCTGAGCGACGCCAGACGCCCGCCGCGGCACGGCTCCATGACCCATACCGGCAGACCGTGGCCGGTGATGATCTCGTACTGCTGCTTGGCGTCCTGATATTCCCAGTCAAAATAGTTGAGCTGGATCTGCACGAATTCAAAGCAGTCGTAGGTATCCAGGAACCGGCGCAGAGTCTCCGGCTTGGCGTGGCTGGACAGGCCCAGATGCCGGATGCGTCCCAGCCGCTTCTGCTCCAGCAGATAGGGGATCGCGCCCCGCTGGGGGTCGGTGAACACGTCATAGGAGCCCTCGTTGAGATTGTGCAGCAGGTAAAAATCGAAATAGTCCACCTGACATTTTTGAAGCTGCTCCTCAAAGAGCTCCTGCGGGCTTTTGCCCTGCTCCATGGGGCCGGAGGGCAGCTTGGTGGCCAGGAAATAGCTGTCCCTGGGATACTTTTTCAGGGCCTTGCCCACAAAGACTTCGGACTGGCCCCCATGGTACATATAGGCGGTGTCAAAGTAGTTCACGCCGCCGGCATACACCCGGTCAATGATCTCCTGCGCCTTCTGCTCGTCGATGGGGCCGTTCCTTCCGTCCGTGGTTGGCAGGCGCATATTGCCCATGGCCAGCATGGACACCCGTTCACCGCAGACCTCGTGATAGATCATAGAAAAACCTCCCTTAATTCAGGTATCGGGGACCCCTGAGGGCCTGTGTCCGCGCCCGGTCCGGGCCGGAAAAGGATGTCAGAGGCGCCCGTGGATATTATAACAGATTCTTTGAAAAAAGTCATCTCCGGCGGCGGCTTTTTTCCATGCTTGCGCGCTGCGCGGAGATGTATTATAATAGGGAGGACCGAGAGAGGAAGTGGACCGGATGAAAAAGCGTCTGGATTTTGAGCTGCTGCGGCTCATCGCCATTTTTGGCGTGGTGTTCAATCACACCCAGCTCCGCGGATTTGAGCTGTATATGGTGGAGGGCAGCCGGGTGAATTACCTCGGCTCGCTGCTGCTATCCGTTTTATGCAAGGTCGCCGTGCCGCTGTTTTTCCTGGTGTCCGGAGGGCTGCTGCTGCACCGAAACGAGCCGCTGCGGGTCCTGCTGAAAAAGCGCGTCCTGCGGATGGCGGTTGTGCTGGTGCTGTTCTCCGGGATCCTGTATTTGTTCTGGTGCGGCTGGGGAGTGGTGACGGAGCCGGGCGTGGGCGATTTCCTCCGGCGGCTCTGGAGCACGGGAGTCTCCGTCCCCTATTGGTATCTGTACGCCTATCTGAGTCTGCTGCTCCTGCTGCCGCTGCTGCGGCCCATGGTCCAGCATATGTCCGACCGCGCGTTCTTGTATCTGACGGTGCTGCACCTGCTGCGGTATCCGGTGCTGCAGGTGGCGGGAGAGCTGCTGGAGCTGGGCGCGCTGCATGAGAATTTCTGGCTGCCCATGGCGGAGCCGAACCTGTACTATTTTCTGATGGGCTATTATCTGGCGCATCGCTTTGACTGGACGCGGATGGGGAAAAAGCAGCTCGGCCTGAGCTGGGGCCTGGCGCTGCTGGCGGTCCTTGGAATGATGGCGCTGGCGCACATCCATTTTCAGCGGTACGGGACCGGCATGGACCACCTCAGGACCCTGGCCGTGTTCCCGGTGTTTGCGGTCTATGCCACGGTACATCAGCTCTGCGACCGGCATCCCCTAAAGGGGAGAGGCGCAAAGGTGGTCGAGACGCTGGGCGGCTGCGTATTCGGGACCTATCTGCTGGAGGGCGTTTTCCGGCACTATCTGGAGCCGGTGTATCTGGCGCTGGAGCCGAAGATCCATGTGCTGCCCGCCTGTCTGGTGTGGGTGGCTGCGGTGGTGGCGGCGGGTCTGGCCGTCACCTGGGTGCTGAAAAAGGTGCCGGGGCTGAAAAAGCTGCTGTAGCGCATAAAGGTTGACATAATCAAAGCGCCTGCCGGGAATCGCGGCAGGCGCTGGGTCATTTTTTGGAGAGAAGGTCGATAAAATCCGATACGGAGTAGCCAAAGACGGTGGCCAGGGCGTAGATATTGCGGGTGCTGATGGTCCTGGCGCGGCCGGTCAGGATGCCCCGCAGCACGGCAAGGGAGATCATGGTTTCCTCCGAAAGGGACTCCGTGGTGTAGCCGCACCGGACCATCTGGATGCGGATGGTTTCGCCGGCGTGGGGATAGCTCCTCATGGAGCGCCACGCTCCTTTCGGTCCGTTTCGATGGCGGCCTCCAGATTGGCCTTGTAGAGGGCCGTGGCGTGTCTGCGGAGGTTTTCCGCCATGGCCTCGCCCAGCTCCCGATTGGGCGCCATCAGGGACAGGACCATCATGGGCCGGGTTTCGTCGCGGTAGCGCAGGGTGACGGTCCAGTAGCCCTGGGCGTCTTGGGATACCTCCGTGGTGATGGCGCTGTCCCGGCGGAGCTGAATACGCTTTTCCTCGATGGCGGCGGAGACCTTTTTTGCGACCGGAACGGCCAGGGAGTCCTCCACATCTCCGCCCTGGACCCGTCCCTTTTCGGTGATGGAATAGCGGGCCTTGTCATCGACGGTGAGATGGCCGGAATCCACCAGCTCCGGGAGGCTTTCGGCAAAGGTGAAATAGTTGAGGCTCTCGTCCTGATAGGCCACCTCGTATAGCTCCTGGCAGGTGAGCGGCGTGTCGATCCGGGCCAGAATAAAGAGAATGAGGACCTTGACGTCCAGCTTGCTGTGCAAAAAGCCCTGGGGCGCTCGTTCCATGGAAATATCTCCTTTGCGGTCAGGTTGTACCCTCTATTATACAGGACCCACAGGGAAATTACAAGAAAGACTTTTTTGAAGATTACAGGTGCGCGTTTCC
>CAZBOR010000127.1:0-5165 GCA_964493585.1 uncultured Oscillospiraceae bacterium | reverse complement strand
AAAGGGAAGCTCCTGCGGCTCCACGCCGTAGGTCTGCCGGCACAGGGTCAGCGCCGCATCCTCCTCGTGCTCTGAGACCAGGATGGAAATATCCACCGTGGAGGTGGTTATCATATTCACATGGATGCCGCCCTTGGCCAGCATCGTGAACATCCCTGCGGCCACCCCGGGCGTATCGACCATCTGATCGTCATAGAAATTGAGCTTCGTCATTCCCAGAGACAGCTCCATATTGAGGCCGGGATACCGGGGCTTGAAGCCGTTGACGATGGGCATAAGCTGGCCGATGGAGTTCAGCGAAACGGAGAACGCCACGGAAATCGTCTCCCCCTGGGGCGCGGTCTGGGAAATCATGTCCACGTTGATGCCGCCGTCGGAGATCGCCGTCAGGATGTCCGCGATAATGCCGCTGCTGCATGGAACGTTCCGAAGCGTTACCAGAGCCACGTTCCGACAGTAGGTGATGCTGGAAATATTACTCATATTACAGTACCTCCGAAACAAGATCTTTCATGCTGTAAAGGCCCGGCTCCCGCTGCTGGGAGAGGAATATCGCGGCTCGGACAGCGCCGTTGGCGAATATCTCCCTGGAGTATGCCGAGTGCTTAATCTCCAGCACCTCGTCCGTACCGGCAAACAGGACCTCGTGCTCCCCAACGATGGTGCCGCCGCGAACAGAGCTGATGCCGATCTCGCCCTTGCCGCGCTTCTGGCGGACGGAGTGGCGCTCGTAGACGTATTCCGGGGTCTCGGACAGGGCGGAGGCCGCCGCATCCGCGATCATAAGGGCGGTGCCGCTGGGGGCGTCCAGCTTGCGGTTGTGGTGCTTTTCCACGATCTCAATGTCGCAGGAACTGCCCAGGACCTTCGCCGCCTGCTGCACCAGGCTCAGCAGCACGTTGATGCCCAGGCTCATATTGGCGGACTGAAACACCCGGATGGATTTTGCCGCCTCCCGAATTTCCTGCTTCTGGGCGTCAGAGTAGCCCGTGGTGGCCAGCACAACGCCGCATCCGGTCTTTTTGCAGTAGTCCAGCAGCGTGGTCAGGGCGGCGGGATGGGAAAAGTCGATGATGCAGTCCACACTGCCCGGATACTCCATGGGGTCCGCGTAGACGGGATAGTCGTTTTGAGGGACCGTGTTTACATCAATGCCCGCTGCCGTCTGGATACCCGGCTGGGCCTCGCACATGGCAGAGACCACCCGGCCCATTTTCCCGTTGCAGCCGGAGATCATGACCTTGACCAATTTCAACATCCTTTCCTGCAAAACGCATGGAAGCGTTTTAGCGCCAACGGCGCGTCGTAAGCTTGCGATACGAATTTCCGTTTATAGCTCCGGAGGAGCGCGTTCCATGGAAGAACAGAATCAGGCCAGAGCGATCCCCATGGCCGTCATAGCGTTTTTCAGCCGCGCTTCGTTGGCGGGCTCCATTTCACAAAGGGGCAACCGCAGAGGGCCGACGTCCATCCCCATGAGGTTCAGGGCGGTTTTAACAGGGATGGGATTGACCTCGCAGAACAGGGCGTCGATCAGCTCCATATAGGCCACCTGCATCGCGGCGGCCTTTTTGTAGTCGCCGGAAAGACAGGCGTTTGCCATCTGTGAGGTCTCCGCCGGACAGATGTTTGCCAGTACGGAAATCACGCCCTTGGCGCCCAGGACCATGTAGGGGACGATCTGGTTGTCGTTGCCGCTCCAGATGTTCAGATCGTCGCCGCAGGCGGCGATGGTCCGCAGCACGATGTCCGTACTGCCGGAGGCCTCCTTAACGCCGTTGATACGGGGGTGCTTGCTCAGCTCCTTGTAGATGGGGACGGTCATGGAAACGCTGGTCCGGGAGGGGACGTTGTAGATTATGCAGGGGATATTGACCGCGTCGGCCACGGCGGTGTAGTAGCGGATCAGGCCCTTGGGGGTGGCCTTATTATAGTATGGCGTCACCAGCAGCAGACCATCCGCGCCGGAGGCTGCGGCCTCTTTGCTCATAGCGATGGCATGGGCGGTGTCGTTGCTGCCGGTCCCAGCGATGACGGGAACGCGACCGGCGACCTGCTTGACGGTAAAGGCGATGGCGGCAAGGTGCTCGTCGTCCTTCAGCGTGGGGGCCTCTCCGGATGTGCCGCAGATGGTGATGGACGAAATACCGCCGGCGATTTGAAACTCGATCAATTCCGCCAGCTTTTCAAAGTTTACGGCGCCGTCTGGCAGCATGGGCGTGACAATGGCCACGCTGGCGCCGGTAAAAAGTGGAGTTTTCATAGCATACACCTCATTACTTTTTGTCAATGTACCCTTCGGCGCACAGCAGCTCGCCCAGCAGGACGGAACCGCCGGCCGCGCCCCGAAGCGTGTTGTGGGACAGGCATACAAACTTCAAATCATACTGTGTATCCCGGCGCAGGCGGCCGACGGAGATGGCCATACCGCCCTCCAGGTCCCGGTGTAGCCGGGTCTGCGGCATATTGTCCTCCTCGAAGTAGTGGATGAACTGCCTGGGAGCGTGGGGAAGCTCCAGCTCCTGGGGACGGCCCCGGAAGGTACGCCACGCCTCCTTCACCGCGTCCAGGTCCACCGCCTTGTCAAAGGACGCGAACACCGCCGCCATATGGCCGTTGGAGACCGGTACCCGGAGGCACTGGGCCGTCACAGCAGGGGAGAGAGCGTTGACGATTTGGCCGTCCCGGATATGGCCCCAGATCTTCATGGGCTCCTGCTCGGACTTCTCCTCCTCGCCGCCGATGTAGGGGATCACATTGTCCACCATTTCCGGCCAGGTCTTAAAGGTCTTTCCGGCCCCGGAAATCGCCTGATAGGTGCAGACCAGGACCTTGTTCAGCCCGAACTGCTCCTTGATGATGGACAGGGCCGGCACATAGCTCTGGAGACTGCAATTGGATTTCACCGCGATAAAGCCCCGTCTGACGCCCAGACGCTTTCGCTGGGCTTCGATGATCTCAAGGTGTTCGGGGTTGATCTCCGGAATCACCATGGGGACGTCCGGCGTGCCCCGGTGGGCGCTGTTGTTGGAGACCACGGGACATTCCAGTCGCGCATAGCGGTATTCCAGCTCCCGAATGTCCTCCTTGTTCATATCCACGGCGCAGAATACAAAGTCCACCATCCCGGCAAGCAGCTCCGCGTCCTTCTGCGCGTCCAGAACGGTCATATCTCTGGCCCACTGGGGAATTTCCTGATCCATGCACCATTTTGCACCCACGGCCTCGGCATAGGGCTTTCCGGCGGAACGGGAAGAGGCCGCCAGCGCCACCGCCTTAAACCAGGGATGGCCATCCATCAGCGTGATAAACCGCTGACCCACCATGCCGGTGGCGCCAATGATGCCGACCTTGTATTGATTCATCTTGATCGCTCCTCATTTATAGCATAGCTGTTTTTCGCAAAGAGGTTCCTGCCTGATAATAACAAAATTGCCGGACGGACAGGACCGGCCGACTTTTCCGGGCGCAGATGCGCCGGCTTCAGCAGGAAGTACTCCATTCCGCAGGGAATGACAGACGCAGTGCTGTTTGCAGCTGCGTCCAGAACGGACGACACCGTATGGCCCGAACTTCGGCAAAATTTCCTTTCTCCGCAGTATTATCGGCATACGGCGCCTAGCTGCGGGTACTGATAAATTTTGCGACCTCTATCCTGTGATTCATATAGTAGCATACGGAGCGCGGGCGTGTCAAGTAATGATATGTCATAAAAATCAGAGGATTTTTCAGCAATTTCGGGCATTGTGACCATGGGCTAAAACAGGTCAAAAAATTCCGTTTCCCGGTGCTCCTCCGCGACGAGCTCCCGCCTTACGGCCTCCAGCACGACCCGGCAAACGTATCGGTTGACGCTTTCTCCATGGTAGGCGGCACAGTGCTCGATCAGGCGGCGGCTGCCCTTGGGTAGCGCCATATTGATGCGGTCATAGTGGGCGGCGGTGTATTTGTTGTTGGCCTTGATCTTCGCGTCGCTGTTTTTCTTCATGCGTATCACCTCAAAGGGAGTATAACACAAAAAATCTCCCTTGTCTATACAATGTACCATTGTTTTATCAAACAATGGTACATTGTATTTTTCGGAAATCATCCGGTTTTGAATGAGAAAAAACTGTTGCGTTCTTGAGCGGATTGTACTATGATGTTTTATACAAATCTATCCTATGAGCTTAGCGAGGAATGGCTGTGAAAACAAGTGATTTTTATTATGAGCTTCCCCAGGAGCTGATCGCGCAGACGCCACTGGAGCGTCGGGACGGCTCCCGGCTGCTGGTCATGGACCGGAACACCGGCGCCCTGACCCATGCACACTTTTATGATTTGAAGAACTATGTGGATCCCGGCGATACCCTGGTGCTCAACGACAGCCGGGTGCTCCCCGCGCGGCTCTTTGGACACCGCGTACCCACCGGCGGCGCGGTGGAGCTGCTTCTGCTCCGGGATGAGGGTGGCGGCGCTTGGGAATGTCTCTCCCGGCCCGCACGAAAGCTGAAGCCCGGCGAGAACCTGACCTTTGGCGACGGCGAGCTGACCGCGACCATTCTGGAGGACCGCCAGGAGGGGAAGAAGCTGGTCCTTTTCCACTATGACGGCATCTTTCTGGAGATTCTGGAGCGCCTGGGAAAAATGCCGCTGCCGCCTTATATCAAGGAGGAACTGGCGGACGGGGAGCGCTATCAGACGGTGTACTCCCGTGTTACCGGGTCTGCCGCAGCGCCGACAGCGGGCCTTCATTTTACCAAAGAGCTGCTTCGGGAGCTTCAGGATAAGGGCGTGAATCTGGCCTATGTGACGCTTCATGTGGGGCTGGGGACCTTTCGGCCCGTGTCCGCAGAGGAGGTTACGGACCATCATATGCACAGCGAATTCTGCATGATCTCCCAGACCGCTGCGAATCTGCTCAATCAGACCCACCGCGCCGGGAAGCGCATCATCTGCGTCGGAACGACCTCTTGCCGCACCTTGGAGTCTCTGGTGGAGCCGGACGGTACGTTTTGCGAAAAGAGCGCCTGGACCGATATTTTCATCTATCCGGGGTACCGGTTCAAGGCCATGGACGGTCTGGTGACGAATTTCCACCTGCCGGAGAGTACCCTTGTGATGCTGGTTTCCGCCTTTGCGGGCCGGGAGCGGGTGCTCCATGCGTACCGCACGGCAGTGGAGCA
>CAZBOR010000126.1:0-5235 GCA_964493585.1 uncultured Oscillospiraceae bacterium | reverse complement strand
CCTTTGCCCAGAGGCTTTAGGAACTTCGGGTCCTTATAGCAGTCATCGTCACGCCCCTGCCGGCAGAAGCGGTTGTACTTGGCGATTTCATCAGCCAGCGCCTGTGGCGGCATACCGATTTTTTCCGCCAGTTCTTCCGGCGTATCGGCCTTGAAAGACGCATAACCGCCGGCGATCTCTTCTTCGATCTCCTCCCGGAAATCCTTTAAGATCCAGCCGTCATAGACATCCGGGGGATTATCCGCCAGGCGCTGCCCCAGCTCCGTCAGCAGCCCCTCGTCCAGCACGCAGTAGGAAATCGCGCCGGGCTGTTTCCGCAGCAGATATTTTCCGTCGTTCAGTCCGCCGGTCTCATCCATAAACCGATGGCCTTCCATGTTTACATAGACTGCCTCCGGCTGCCGCATGATCCGATAGGCGCAATACCCGTAGGGATGGTGTGCCGGGCCGCCGAGGTTCACATCTACACTGTCATAGTCCACCTGACCGCCGATTTGCTCCACCATCAAGTGTCCGTCCCCCACATTCGTGGGGACATTAAACTGATGGACCGGCTCCTCCCCTTCATAAAACCACGGGAAGTGCGTCTGCATCATCTCCCGGTTGGCAAGGAATCCGCCGGTAGCCAGTACGCAGTCGCGGCTTTCGATCCGAACCTCGCCGCCATCGTCCCGGCAGACGATCCCCGTCACCCGGTTTCCCTCCGTCAGAAAGCTCCTGGCGCGGCAGCCGGTCAGAACCGTGAGGTCGTACTGCCTCCCGCGCTCCAACAGCTTGTCAATGAAGAAGGAGCCCATCCAGCCGGGGCCAATGGCCTGGTCCCGGCATTTGAGATTGTGGTCCCGGCGATAGGGATAGTCAAACTTCATCCAGCCCTTTTCGTTATAGACAAACGGCTCCAGCGCGCCTTCCTGCTCCGCGAACCAGTCGAAAAAGCCGCCGCTGGCCCGGACGTTTTCCTCCAGCTTTTTGGGGTCCACCTTCCACAGCGATCTGGACAGAATACGGCGGAGCATTCGATCCGTTTCGTCGGGAACGCCGATTTTCTCCTGCACCTTGGAGCCGGTAAAGCCCGCGCCGTGGGCCAGATAGGTGTTGCCGCCCAGCTTTTTTCCGGCCTCCACAAGGATCACCTTTTTCCCGCCCTCGGCCAGCCTGACGGCCGCTGTGACGCCGCAGCCGCCGGAACCGACCACCACCGCGTCGCACTGCATCACAACGGGAGCGTGGGGCTGCACCGCGTCGTCTGCCTCGGTATTGATGATTGCCCCCACATGGCAAAGCGTCTGACACAGCCCGCAGGAAATACATTTTTCCGGGTCAATGGCGTAGCGGGTACCCTTGTAGCCGATCGCCGAAACAGGACATTCCATCCGGCAGTAATGACAGCATACGCAGTTTTCATTGATACGATAAGCCATAGTTCACACCCTCCATCTCATTTGATGTATGCGGCCGCAAGATTCCCGGCCATAAATCCGGAGGCCATGGCCCAGGGCATCTCCCCGAACTTTCCGCCGGAATCGTCCTTCAGGAACAGTCCGCGGCAGCTGTCGCCCACGGCGAACAGGCCGGGGATCCTGCTCCCGTCTGTCTTAAGTACCGTCAGGTCGGTATCGGTGACAATGCCGCCGGAGGCGGATTCGCTGAACCGTCCACAGGTGATGGCATAGAATGGCGCCTTAGCAACGGGATATTTTTTCACCGGACCAAAGGGACCGGGAGCCGCCGGGGCCGCCGGAGCGTCGCCCTCCGCCGCCACCTTTGCGTTATAGCTGTCAATGCTGGCCTGGAGCACAGCGGGTATGCAGCCGATCTTTTCTGCCAGGCCCTCCAG
Organism: uncultured Oscillospiraceae bacterium; assembly: GCA_964493585.1. GTDB lineage: Bacteria > Bacillota > Clostridia > Oscillospirales > Oscillospiraceae > HGM13006. The sequence goes on along the minus strand of CAZBOR010000126.1, from coordinate 3,398 downwards.
CGTCCACGCCTTCTTGGCCGGCCAGCCGTTCATGGCTTCCTGATTCAAGGCGTCCCAGTAGTGCTTTCGCTCCTCCATGGCATTGGGATCCGTACACCGTTCGATTCCCTCCCGGCCGCCTCGATCCACCGCGTCGGCGTCCAGGATCTGATAGATAATGCTGCCCTCCAGGGTGTCCATTGGGCCGCCCGCCTGACCTGGGCCTCCGCCCTGGGCCTCATAGAGATTTCCGTTGACATCCACCATGGGATTGCCGCGTCCGGCCAGCGTGAATACCGTGTAATTCCAGGGATGATGCACCGGACCGCCGGCAGGGACACGGACACGCTCCAGATCAATGGCGCCGCCGATCCCCTGCACCAGGGCCATGCCGTCGCCGGTGGAGGAGGCCACGGACAGGCGCTTGACCGGCTGGCCATGGAAAAACGCGGGATTTACCTTCTGCATAAGCTCGTCATTATGTGCAAAGCCGCCGGTGGCAATAACGCACGCCTTGGCATGGACGGTGACGGTACCGCCGGCATCCTCGCAGACCACGCCGGAGAAGCTCCCGTCCGAGTCGATCAGCAGTTGCTTTGCCGCTGTGCCGGTGAGAATCTCCACGCCGAACCGACCGGTCCCCACCTCGGTCATTTTCTCCACCACATAGGTCCCCATCCAGCCGGGACCCATGGAGGTATCGGTGCATTTTGTGTTCTTCGTCCGAACGGGGAAGTCGATCATCGCCCCGATGGGACCGGCAAAGGGCATTCCGCCGCCCTGGGCGGACTTTTGCTCCTTGCCGTCCTTTCCCTCCTTGTTTTCTGCGGGAGGCGATGCCATCGGGCCGCCGGGCCCCATTTTCTTCAGGACAAATTTCTCCTCCGTACCGCCAAAGGTACAGAGCCAATCGAACATATCCGACAGCGCATAGGTGGCATTGTGCAGCAGCTGATAATCCAGCACCTTGCCGCTGCGCTCATAGAGGGCTTGGATGCTCTCCTCCCTGGTATCGGGGATCCCGGCCGCCTCATGCCACTTGGTATAGCGCATCATAAAGCCGTGGCCGAGATTCGTATTGCCGCCGATCTTTTTGGATTTCTCCACCACAATGACCTTTTTGCCGGAGAGCTGGGCCGCCCGGACTGCGGAAACCAGGCCGCTGCCGCCCGCGCCCAGTACGACCAGATCGCACTGCTTCTCAATGGGCGCATGGGGTTCTGTCTCCACCGGGTGCTCCGGGTCGTAAATGATGCCGGATGGACAGACCTCCGCGCACTTGCCGCAGGAAATACATTTGAACTCGTCGATTTCATAGCTGGTACCCGCAAAACGGATGGCCCCCACCGGACATTCATTGAAGCAGTAATGGCAGGCAGAGCATCTTGGGCCGATGTAATATGCCATATAGGATCTTCCTTTCTAAAGTTATTTTATTTATTATACCAGGAAAAAAACAGCTTTTAACAGCGACAAAAACCGATATTCAGTTTCAAAAAGGAGAGTCGGAAAATGATATTCAGGATTTAGAATTGAACCTTGCTGCAATCAATTTTTCATATATAATTAAAATGCCCTTAACAAAAATGAAACATCTAGGAGGAAAAAAGTATGAAGAACTGCAAGCTGTTATCTCTTTTGCTGGCGCTGACCCTGCTGCTGGGTATCCTGGCTGGCTGCGGCACCGGCAGTTCTGCATCGGACGAAGCAGAAGCTGCGGCCCCGGCGCAAAGCGATTCCGCCACGGAAGCTGTGGCATCGGAGCCGGACGCCCCGGAGCCTTCTTCCGAGGAAAGCTCCGCATCCGAAGAAGGCTCCGCACCGGAAGAAAGCGCTGAGGAGGGACCTGTCCTGCGGGAGAGCATTTCCTATCCGCTGGAAGAAGGGCTGACCTTCAGCGTATTTACCTCTGCGGGCGGACCCAATGGCTCTGTGGAATCGCTGGACGAATATCCCTCCTTCCAGATCGCCGAAGAAAAAACCGGCGTTACAATGACCTATACCCTCTCCACGCCGGAGGCCACAGAGACGAAGCTGAACCTTCTCATTGCCTCCGGCGATATGCCGACATTCTTTACCGGGCTTGATATGTACTACATATCCGGCCGCAGCGCTGCCATCGAGGATGGCGTCGTGGTGGATTTGGCCGGTTATCTGGAGGAAAATATGCCGGATTATCTCAACTATATGGATCAATATCCCGGCCTGATTAAGACCATGACCACGGATAACGGCGAGATCGCGTTTGTTGCGCCGAAGGCCGCCACCAACTATTCCGGCATGAGCATCCGTCAGGACTGGCTGGACATCGTGGGCATGGAGATTCCCCAGACCTACGAGGAGCTGGAGGAGGTCCTGGCTGCCTTTCAGAGTGAATTTGACTGCTCTGACGCGCTCCTGATGAACGCCAAGTTCTGCGGCGATAACAACACCCTCTCCGCAGGCTATGGGCTGAATCTGCTGCGCGGCAATATCGGATCGCTGGCCTTTGAAGCGGTGGACGGCAAGGTGGAGCTGTTCTGCCAGGGCGAGGGCTTTCAGGAATACATGAGTATGCTGGCCGACTGGCGGGCCAAGGGGTACTTCACCAGCTATCTGGAGGTCGGCCCCTTCAATGCGGACCAGTTTATCGGCGCCGATCAGTGCGGCATTTGGACCGGAAACAACACCACCTTGGCGGACGACTGGCCTGCGGCAAACTACACGGGCAGCTATGATTTTAAGGCCGTTCCCATGGGGGATGTGACCAAGACTCCCGGCGAAGCGGTGGAGCTGGGCGGACTGGCCTCCACCATAGACGGGGAACACAGCTGGGCCGTCACCACCAGCTGTGAGGATGTAGAAAATGCTCTGAAATGGCTGAACTGGTGGTACACAGAGGAGGGCCAGCTGGCCGGAAACTTCGGACGGGAGGGCGAAACCTATTATTTTGAAGACGGCACGCCCGTTTTCTCCGACCTGATCCTGCACAACCCGGACGGCTACAACATCTTTATGGCAAAAATTATGTATCTCGGAAGCAGCGCCCCGTCTCCGGAGCATCCGGCCATGCAGGACCAGAGAAATACCTTGGAAAATGAAGCGCAGATGTCGGTGAAGGACATCTGGTACCCCGAAAACCGCGGGATCGGCTACACCTGCTATGGGGACCTGACCGCAGCAGAGAGCGAGATCTACGCGGCAAAGGCCGGCGACATCGCCACCTATCTGGAGGAATACATGGCCAAGGTCATCGAGGGGACCGAGGACATCAACGCCACCTATGACGCCATGGTACAGCGGTGCTTCGACCTGGGCCTTCAGGAGGTCCTGGATATAAAACAGGCCGCCTATGACCGGTATATGGCACGGTAACGGTGTGAAATTATGACGCGGACAGGGTCTGCTGCGGCGCGTTCCTCTGCAGCAGACCCTGCTTT
>CAZBOR010000125.1:0-5290 GCA_964493585.1 uncultured Oscillospiraceae bacterium | reverse complement strand
GGTCCCCAGGTGGACTGACTGCAGCACCAGCCCTCCAGATAGATTTTCGGGTCCATGGACGCCTCCACGGCGGCGATCAGCACCGGCAGATAGGTGGGCAGGCACCCGGCCATCACCGCGTTGACAGCGATCTTCTCCACGGTTGCCGATCCCATCATGGGCGGGATTTTTGCCACCACATGATCGGCGGGCAAATCGGTGCCGCGCAGCATCTCGTTTACAGCCTCCCGCGTGGGGACGGTGATCGGCGTGCCATTGGTCCAGCCGTGGGCATAGAACAGCTCGCTCAATTCCTCCGCCGTTCCGGTATAAACGCCGGTTGCATAGTCCTGACTGGCAGGCGTGGGATGGAGCTCCTCGTCGGTCAGGGGCGCGGTCAGACCGGCGATCAGCTCCTCCACAAAGGGCGCTGTTGTCTCGCCCATGTTTTCCTTCATAATATCCAGATCACAGTGGCCGAAGATGTCCAGCACCTTTGGCATATACCGGACGATGCGAAGTCCCGGCACGCACCGGGCCTTGACGCCCCGGACCCCGGCGGAGTAGGTTCTGGGAACTACCGCCATGACCACAGGCTTGCCCTGCTTCTCCATGTAGGCGGCGTTGTAGCCCAGAAACAGGGAGCTGGAGGGGACCGAACCGTAAAACACCAGGGCGCAGTCAACCCCGTCCAGCCAATCCTGAAATTCCCGCTCCACGCCCTTGTCTTTGGCTATATCCGTTGTTTCGGCCATGTAGCGAAAGTAAGAAAATTCGGCTTCCGGGTATTGCTTCTTGATTTCCTGCTCCACCACCTGGAGCATAAAGGTGGCGGTGTTCATAAAATCCCCGAACATCCCGACGGTCTTGCCGTTGAGGGTATCCAGGCGGGGAGAAAGGCCGTGGAGATCGGACTGATCTACCTCTGCCCAGGGAGAGAGCGCTGTATACTTCATAAAGAATCCTCCTTCATTCCTTTTACCGGATATACTGCAATTTCGGTGCCAGCCGCCATGCGCCTACCCGCGGCGACGCTTTCTGGCGGACGCGGGCAGAATTCCCAGCTCCATGCGGTACTTTGCCACCGCCCGCCGGGACAGGGCGATGTGCCGGTCGGCCAGGGCGGAGACGATTTTCTCATCGCTCAGGGGCTTTTCGGGGTCCTCCGCCGCAATAATGCTCTGCAGGACCTTCTGAATATGACTGCGGCTCAGGCCCACATTCTGTCCCACATCCCGGCTGAAAAATGCGGACATGGGAAAAATCCCCCGCTCACACTGGAGATACTTGTTCCTGACGGCCCGGCTGACGGTGGATTCATGGACCTCCAATTCCATCGCAACGTCCCGAAGCGTCATTTTCTCCAGCGTGCCGCCGTAGAAAAAAGGCTTCTGGCGTTTTGCGATGATCTCGCCGCAGCGCAGGACCGTGGACCGCCTTCGGCTCAGATTTTCCATCACCTGCTCCAACTGCGCGAGTTTTTGCGTCAGATACCTCCTGATCTCCTGATCCTGCGTGGCTTGCAGCAGATCGAGATAGTCTGAATTGATGGATACCGTGGGCAAATACGGGTTTTCCTCCACCACGGTTAAGCCCTCCTCCGAATCATAGATGCGGAGGTCCGGCGTCACATAGCGGATACTCCCCTGTCCGGCGAATCCGTTGCTGGGGTAGGGGTTCAGCAGCGCGATGTCCTGCTTTGCGGCTTGGACGGCCTCCTCCGAAACCCCCATGGCCTTGGCGATGCGCTGGGAGGACCAGGACGACAGGTGGCCAAAATGCTCCAGGAGCAATCGCTTTGCCAGCGGTTTCTCCGGCTCCGTCTGCCGGAGCTGGCAGAGCAGCGCATCCTTGACGCACTTGGCCGCCACCCCCGCCGGCTCCAGAGCGCGCACAAGCTCCAGCGCCTCTGCGGCAATTTCCTCGCCGCAGCCGGAAATCCTCGCAATTTCCTGAACCGGCCCGTCATAAAGCCCCCGGTCATCCAGCAGCTCCGCCACCGTCTCCATGGCGGCGCGTAGCTCCGGAGAAGCCTTCAGCGTTACGATCTGTTCCCTTACAAAGTCCGAAAGGCACATATTCTGCGGGGCCGGAAGGTACTGGTCCACGCTGTCCCTGTCGGCGTCCGTATAGTAGCTCCTGTTCTGGCGGTCGCTGCTCCGGAGCCAGCGCAGCCTGTCCAGAAGCGGCTCCTCCGGCATAGGCGGCTCCTGCTGCGGCTCTTTCAGATCCATCAGCGGATTTTCATAGGACATCTCCGTAAGATAGTCGCCAAGCTCCTGGCTGCTGCACTGGAGCACCGTCATAAACGCGATCATCTGGGGGGTGACGGTCTGTACCGCACCGAGGTTCATGGACATTTGCATAAAAATCACCACCCTTGTATTATGCAAATTCCGTGCCAACTTTGCAAGTATTTTTTTGAGGGACGCCCGATCAGAGCGTCCCTCGTTTACATCCTCCGTTATTCCTTGATGACCGTTCCCCGGTTCATAACGAACTCCACATGGGAAAGCGCCTCAAAGGTCTCGTCGATGGGGTCCTTTACCGCGATGATGTCGGCCTTCTTGCCCACCTCGATGGAGCCGACCTCCCGGTCGATTTTGCAGAGCTTTGCGGCGTTGATGGTGGCCGCGTCGATGACCTGGGGAACAGACAGGCCCGCCTGATGCAGGAGCTGCAATTCCCTTACGGGCATGGCGGCCACATGGGGCTGGGACTCCATTCGCATGGTGTCCGTCCCGACCGCGACCATGCCGCCGAATTCAAGAAAGCGCCGGGTGTTGTCGATGCAGATGGCCTCCTGCTCTTTCGGGTCGGGCATGGGAGGCATATCCTTGGGCATGGGTGGCAGCTTCGGGGGCTTTGCCCCCTTGGGCAGAGGTGGCCGGGGCGCATTGATGGACATGAGGGTGGGAGTACAGGTGACGCCTGCGTCCGCCATCTGCTTGAGCAGCTCGTCGGGTACATGGTCCGTGGGCATATGGGCGAATTCCGGCATCCCCGCCTCCAGCAGCCGGGGGATCAGATCCGCATCCAGCACATGACAGGTGACCCAGACATTCCGGGCCTTGGCGGTATCGGCGATGGCCTTGAGCTTCTCCACGGAGAGAACGGAGCTTTTGCCGTCCATGCCCCGGCCCACGGAGGTCTTGATGCCGTCGCAGCCCATGTCGATCAGCTCGTTGACGGCGTTCACCGCGTCCTCCGGAGTCTGGCAGCCGTAGCCCGTCTCGGCCCCGTCGCTCATAATGTGGTTCAGCCCGTGGTACTCCGCCACAAACCGGCCGCAGGTCAGGCAGTGGGCGCACTCCGGGTTCTCGATCGTGGCGCGATAGGCCAGAAATTCCTCGGTGGGATGGGCGTTCTTATCGTTTCCCATCCCCAGGTCCCGGACGGTGGTAACGCCCGCCCGGGCCCAGCTCCTCAGGGCGCGGTCATTGTATTCAATGTCTCCGGTGACGATGTGCATATGGGCGTCGATGACGCCGGGCAGCACTGCGGCATAGCCGGACATATCGTGAATTTCATCAGCGGCGTCAAAGCTGCCGATCCCGGCGATCCTGCCGTCCTCCACCAGAATGTCGGCGGTATCGCCGCCGTAAATTTTCGCGTTTTTCAGAAGAATCGACATAAAACCGCTCCTTACTTATGCACAATGTGCTCGTGGGGGAAGGGACCCCATTTGTCGGGGTTGTTGCCCTCGTCGGGGTTGAAAGAGTGGATGGTGGCGGGCTCATCCGGCGGCCAGTAGGGAGTGGGGGTCCTCCGGCAGTCGGGGCATTCCAAAAAGTCCTTGTGATAGGGCGTCCGCAGCCAGCAGATGGGATGCAGCTTCAGGATCTTCCACTCGCCGTTCTCCTTGACGAACTCGTTATCGTATTTGCCGGCGATCCAGAAGGCGGTGTCCTTTTTGGTCTTGCTCTCAGGGTCAAAGACCCGGTTGGTGTGGGGCCCGAAGATGTGCCACTGGCCCCAGGCGTGGGTACCGTCCTCGCTGACCTCGATCATGGGAGAGGAGATGGTCAGCATCAGCAGCAGGAAGGCCCGGTCCGTATTGGTGTTGGACATCTGTCCGGCGGCGCTGGGACTGACCGGGTTGCCGTTGACGTCCACCCGGCGGGCCATGGTGTCCCAGACACGCTTGACGTGCTCCTGCCCTAAGTAAGCGCCGGAATCCATGATCTCCACGCGAACATCGGGGTTGGTGTGGGTCCAGAGATCGTCCCAGACCTCGCCGATCTTGCCGTTTTCCATGTAGAAGATGTAGCGGCTCATGAGGTTCTGGATGTCCACCGCGTCGGCGGCGTAGCTCAGACGCGCCACTTCCTTTTCCAGAGCTTCGATTTTTTGCAGTAATGCTTTTTCATCCATGAGAAAGGGCTCCTTTCAAATATAGTGTTACGCAAAATAATATGCAAGTTTCGTGCCAGCTTTTCTGGGAACCAGACGGGAGCATCGCGCTTGCCGGTGTGATTTTGGCACGAAATTTGCACAATAAAAAGAGCCTTAAACTATTTGAAACAATGAAAGGAGACCAACAATGAAAAGAACGATTCTATCAATGCTTTTGGCGACGGCTATGCTGCTGGGACTGCTTGCCGGCTGCGGAACACCTGCCGAATCCGGCAGCTCCATGGTCACGCCCGACTCGGAATCCGTACAGGTATCCGAAAACGACACGGAAGCGGAGGCGGCGTCTGTCGCTGACAGCAGCGCGGAGACGGCCGCGGAGCCGGAAGAACCGGAGAGTACAATGGAGGAGCCTGCCTCTCCGGAGGAAACCTATGAAAAGGAGACCGTTGAACTGCCCTTTGCCCAGGGAGAGGAGATCAGTATGTTCCTGCTGATCCCGCCCTTTATCTCCGCGCAGGTCTCCAAGACCACGGATCTGACGGTTCTGGGAGAACTGGAGTCCCGAACGGGCCTGAGCTTTAACATCACCGCCGGGAACTATATCGACGGCAGCTCCGAGGTCAACCTTCTGATCGCGTCGGGCAATTACCCGGATATTATCAACCATGCGGATTTGTATACCAACGGAATTGAGGCAGCCGTTGAGGAGGAGATCATCATCGACCTCTATGACTATATCCAGAATGATATTCCCAACCTGCTGGCCTCTCTGAAGGCCTTTGACACGGATGCGCTGAAGCAAATGACCACAGCCAATGGATATATCGGCTACTTCCCGCAGATTCATGCGGAGGAATATGTGGACAATTTCGCGATCGGCGTCAATCAGGACGTGATGGACCGGCTTGGCCTGGCGACGCCGTCCACCTTTGACGAATTTCACGATGTGCTGGAA
>CAZBOR010000124.1:0-5431 GCA_964493585.1 uncultured Oscillospiraceae bacterium | reverse complement strand
TGGTGCGCGAGGCGGGACTTGAACCCGCACGTGCGTAATGCACACTAGAACCTGAATCTAGCGAGTCTACCAATTCCACCACTCGCGCATTTGGAATGCCCCATTAGAATACATCAATTCGGCGGAAATGTCAACTCCTTTTTCGCCTTTTTTGGGGTCTTTCCCTGCGCTTTCCTGTCATTTGGAAAGTCCGCGCAGGCCCGCGCAGTCCGTGACCGTCAGGCATTTCCCGTCCCGCCGGAGCATTCCCCGCTCCTCCAGGGACTCCACAGCCCGGTACAGGCTGGCGCGGCCGATATTGAGCTGGCGGCTCAGCTCTGTCATGGAGGTGTTGAGGCGTCCGTCGGCTCCGCTGTGCTCCGCCAGGAACATCGCCAGACGCTGCTCCGCCGAGCCCGCCGTGAGGCCGGATATTTTCTCGTTGAGGAACCAGATTCGGTCCGACAGATAGCGGATATAGTTTTCCGTGATGGTGAAATCCCGGTGCATCGCCCAGCGGATCAGCTCCTCCGGCAGGAACAGCACTTCCGCGGTTTTCTCCACCGTCAGCACCGTGGCATACTGCTCCCGGTGGCTGAACATGGCCGCCGCACCGAAGCACTCCCCCGGTCCCAAACGGGACATCTTCATATATTTGCCCTCCGGGGTCTGCTTGTCCACGCGCACCTCGCCGGAGAGCAGGATCCCCAGGCTTCGGCGGAAGTGCGTTTCATCGAAGATACGCGCTCCCTTGGGATACCGCTCCCGCTGGCACCGACTGTCGGACACCACGTGCTCCACCATGATCTCATCCACCCGGTCAAACAAAAAGGTGGACGCCACAAGCTGGATCTTCTGTCTGGAGAGCGCCTCCGCCATTTCCATCACCACTCTGTCTCATTTGATACAGTTACTATAGTTACCATTTCACCAAATGTCAATAGGGAAACCGCCGAAAAATTTTCATGCTTTGCCGATTCCATTCGATCCGTTTCTGTGCTATACTAAGGTTGCCTGTTTCCCGATACTATAATGGGAGGTACGTTATCATGGCTGATTACGAAAGCAGCTCCAACTATAAGCAGGCCCGCGCCTCAGGCCGCCGCTTTGTCTCTGAGCACAGCAGCTCCGACGCCAAGGGGTATCTTCTGGTCCTGGACGACCTGATCGGAAATGTGGAAATCACCGGCGAGATCAATCTGGGTACCTGTGAGATCCCCATCAATAAGATCATCGGCACCCGGACCGCCGCCCGGAGCAACGCCTTTGCGGGCAATTTCATGCCCCTGCTGCCGGAGAACACCGAGTTCGGCGCCAAGTGGATGAAGCTCTACAATTCCCATATCTCCGAGGGCATCCGCGAGCCTGTGAAGGTCTATGAATATATCAACCGCTATTTTGTCCAGGAGGGCAACAAACGGGTCAGCGTTCTGAAATACCTGGGCGCTGTCGCAATCGAGGCCAAGGTCACGCGGCTGATCCCCAAGCGGGATGAGCACAACAAGCTGGTGTCCATCTACTATGAGTTTCTGGATTTTGACCGCCGGGCCACCTTTGACAACCTCTGGTTCTCCTATCAGGGCAGCTTTACCCGGATCGTCAACCTGGTGGAAGGCTACAAGGCCGAGCATCCGGAGGTCACAGAGCCGACGGCGGACCTCATCAACGCCTCCTTTAAGAGCTTCCGGCTCTGCTACCGGGAGGCGGGCCTCGCGTCCCTTCCCATCACCTCCGGCGACGCATTTTTGGAATATCTCAACATCTACGGGTTTGAGCCGGGCCGCGCCATGTCCGTCATCCGGGAGCAGGTCAAGAGCTGTGAGTCCCAGTTCCGGCTGATCTCCGTCAAGGACCCCAACACGGTCAACACCGTGGAGATGAAAATCGACTCCCAGAAAACGCCTCTGTCCTTCTTCTCCCGGCGGCCCCGGCAGCTTAAGGTGGCCTTTGCCTTTGAGGGGACCCCGGACACCTCCCTGTGGACCTACACCCACGACGTCGCCCGGCGGCGGCTGGAGCGGACCATGGGCAGCAAAATCTCGGTAATTACAAAATACAATATCCCCAGCGGCGACAGCGCCTACGCCGCCCTGCTGGAGCTGATGGACCAGGAGCCGGACATTCTCTTTGCCACCAGTCCCCATATGTCCTCCGGCGCGCTGCGGCTGTCCCTGGAGTTTCCGGAAAAGACCATCCTCAACTGTGACCGCGCCCAGCCCAAGAAGAATATGATGACCTATTTCGCCCGGTTCCACGAGGCGTCCTTCCTCTGTGGCATCATGGCCGGGTCCATGACCAAGACCGGACTTGTGGGCTATATGTCCGCGCCCGGCTTTCAGCTCGGCGCCACCTGCAATCTCAACGCCTTTGCCCTGGGCGCGCAGCTTGTCCATCCCACCGTCCATGTGGTGAACGTGGACCTGTACGGCAGCGACGGCGCCGAGCAGACCCACACCGAGGCCCGCTATCTGCTGGCCCAGAAGAATGTGGACATCGCTCTGTGCCTCCACCAGCTCCACGCGCCCCAGGTCCGCAAGGGCTTCCCAGGGGTCTACGCCCAGCTCTACCTGCTCCAGACCCGCAGCGGCCTGCCTACGGAGTGCATCGGCGCGGCGGCCATCGACTGGTCTGTGCTGTACAATCAACTGGTGGGCGACAGCTTCAACACCAAGAACTCCATTCTGGACATCACCCGCAACGGTATGGACAGCTCCGTGCATTTCGGCTGGGGCCTCAACACCGGGCTGCTGGATGTGCTGGGGGTGGATTCCTTCATGGGCCACAACGCGATCCGGCTCCTGAACATTATGAAGGATCTGGTCCAGACCGGCAAGGTCCACCCCTTCGAGGGGCCGCTCTACGACGACCATCGAAACATGGTCCTGGAGAAATACGGCACGCTGAACCTGCTGGAGGTTCAAAATATGACCTGGCTCCACGAGGCTGTGGTGGACAACCTTCAAATCAGCTAAAGGCCATGGATAACTTTATTTTCAGTCTCAATGTGACGCTGCCCATATTCGTCGTGATTCTGGTGGGTGGATTTCTCCGGCGCGTGGGGCTGCTGACCGAGGGCTTTACCTCCGTGGCGGACAAATTTGTGTTCAAGGTGGCTCTGCCCGTGCAGCTCTTTCAGGACATCGCCACCATGGACCTGCGGGCGGACTTCTCCTGGCCCTTTGTGCTGTTCTGTATGGCCGCCACCACCTTCATGTTTGCCGCCTGCTGGCTGCTGGGCGCGGTGTTCCTCCGGGACAAATCCATGGTGGGCGCCTTCGCCCAGGCCTCGGCACGGGGCTCCGCCGCGATCTTAGGCATCGCCTTTGTGGAGAATATCTACGGCAGCTCCGGCATGACGCCCATGATGATCGTGGCGGCGGTACCTCTGTTCAACATCTACTCCGTCATTATTCTCACCGTGTCCGCCGCCGGCCATCTGGACGGGGCCGTGCTCAAGCGCACGCTGCGGAGCGTCGTCACCAATCCCATCATCATCGGCATTGTCGCGGGCGCGGTGTGGAGCCTCCTGGGTCTCCCCTGGCCCACCATTGTCAGCAAATCCGTGGGGTATCTCGCCAACACCGCCACACCTCTGGCGCTGCTGGTTCTGGGCGCCACCTTCAAGGGCCGGGAGGCCCTGCAGAAGATCGGCCCGACCATGGCCGCGGCGGCGCTGAAGCTGGTCGTCATCCCCGCGCTGATTTTCCCTGTCGCCATCCGCATGGGCTTTCGCGGTAGCGAGCTGGTGGCCATTATGATAATGCTGGCCTCTCCCACCACCGTCACCTGCTTTATCATGGCGAAAAATATGCACGGGGACGAAACGCTGTCCGCCAGCGTGGTGATGACGGCCACGTTGCTGTCCAGCGTGACCCTGACCCTGTGGGTGTTCCTTATGAAAAGTCTGGGGTACATATAGCCGGTTGGCTGCCCCATCGGTTCCCCCGTTCTTCCCTCAAAGCGCAAAAAAGACCTGCCGCAGCTCTTGCGGCAGGTCCTTTGTCTATGAATTTAGCCCTTGAGCGCGGCGGCAACCTCGGCAGCCAGATCGGAGACAGCCTTTTCGATGCCCTCGCCGGTGGCGAACCGGGTATAGGTCTTTACCTTGACGCTGCCGCCAAGCTGCTTGGCGACCGCAGCAACGTGCTGCTCCACGGAAACGCCCTTCTCCTTGACGAACTCCATCTGCATGAGGCAGTTTTCCTCGTAGTATTTGCCCATCTTGCCCATGACAATCTTCTCCTTGACCTGCTGGGGCTTGCCGGCCATCTTGGGATCGTTGTCCATCTGTGCAAGCTGGATCTCCTTCTCCTTCTCCAGCGTCTCCGGGGACACGTCAGACTTATCCCGGAACAGGGGATTCATGGCGCAGATCTGCATCGCAACGTCCTTGCCCAGCTCGGTGACAGCCTCAGGAGCGATGCCCTCCACCTCCAGGTTCACCAGCACGCCCACCTTGCCGCCGGCATGGACATAGCCCACGTTTACGCCGGTGTCATAGCGGACAAAGCGACGGATCTGGAGATTCTCGCCGATGGCGAGGATCTTATCGTTGGTGACGTCTGTCACGGTCCGGTCGGTGCCGGGATAGGGCAGCGCCTTCAGCGCCTCCACGTCCGCAGGATCCTGCTCCGCGATCACGGAGGCTATATCCTTGACGAAGTTCTGGAACACCTCGTTCTTCGCCACGAAGTCGGTCTGGGAGTTGACCTCCACCACGACGCCGACGCCATTGGGCGCTACCAGAGCATAGGAAACGCCCTCGGCGGCCACCTTGCCGGCCTTCTTCTGTGCGGCGGCCATGCCCTTCTCGCGAAGGTACTCCACCGCCTTATCCATATCGCCGTCGGAGGCAGCCAGGGCCTTCTTGCAGTCCATCATGCCAACGCCGGTCATTTCACGCAGCTTCTTCACATCACTTGCGGTAAATGCCATGATTCAAACCTCCTATATCAATTACACACGATTTCTTTTATTCCGCAGCAGGCGCCTCAGGGGTCTCCTCTGCTTCCGCCGTCTCCGCTGTCTCCGCCGTCTCCGCCGGAGCCTCGTCCTCGCCCTGCTTGCCCTCCTGGACCGCATTGGCCATGGTGGCGGAAATCAGGCGGATGGCACGGATGGCGTCGTCGTTGCCGGGGATCACATAGTCGATCTCATCGGGATCGCAGTTGGTGTCCACGATGGCGACAATGGGAATATGGAGCTTCCGGGCCTCGGCGATGGCGTTGCGCTCCTTGCGCGGGTCCACGATAAACAGTGCGCCGGGGAGCTTCTTCATGTTCTTGACGCCGCCCAGATACTTCTCCAGCTTTTCGATCTCCAGCGTCAGCTTGGCGACCTCCTTCTTGGGGAGCATCGCAAAGGTGCCGTCCTCCTGCATCTTGTGGAGCTGGTTCAGACGCTCCACACGGGTACGCATGGTCTTGAAGTTGGTGAGCATACCGCCCAGCCA
>CAZBOR010000123.1:0-5455 GCA_964493585.1 uncultured Oscillospiraceae bacterium | reverse complement strand
GAATTTCCCGGCTGACGGATTGCAAAACGCCGTCGCATCGTGTACAATATACCATTGACAGCAAGGAAAAGGACGGATCGACATGACAGTGAAGCAATATTTCGACGGACTGCTGGGCAGGCGCGTGGTGGTCATTGGCCTTGGCATCAGCAACCGGCCCCTGGTGGAGATGCTGCTGGACCGGGGCATAGATGTGGAGTGCCGCGACCGGACGCCGCGGGAGAAGCTGCTGCCAGAGGTGCTGGAGCTGGAGCGCCGCGGCGCAAGGCTGGTGCTGGGAGAGGACTATATCGAGGGCATCCGGGCGGATGTGGTGTTCCGGACCCCCGGCCTTAACGCCTTCTGCCCCCAGCTCATGGCCCTGCGGGCCAGGGGGACTGTCGTGACATCGGAGATGGAGGCGTTTTTCGCGGTCTGCCCCTGCCCCATTTTCGGCGTCACGGGGTCCGATGGCAAGACCACGACCACGACCCTGATCGCCAGACTGCTGGAGCGCACGGGCCGGCGGGTCTGGTGCGGCGGCAATATCGGCGCGCCGCTGCTGCCCCAGGCGGAGCAGATGACGGCGCAGGATCTGGTGGTGGTGGAGCTCAGCTCCTTCCAGCTCATGGGAATGACCCAAAGCCCCCATGTGGCGGTGCTGACCAACCTCTCGCCCAACCATCTGGACATCCACAAGGACATGGCGGAGTATGTGGCGGCCAAGGAGAACATCTACCTCCACCAGAGCCGGGAGGATATTGTGGTGCTGAACCGGGACAATGCGCTGACCGACAGCTTTGTACCCAAGGCGAAGGGCCGCGTACTGCAGTTTTCCCGGCAGCAGCGGGTGGAACACGGCTATTACCTGCGCTCGGACGGTGTGATCTGCCGGGCGGAGGGGGAAAGGGACCGGGAGATCATGCCGGCGGCGGAGATCCTGATTCCCGGCGTCCACAACATCGAGAACTATATGGCGGCCTTCTGCGCCGTGGACGGTCTTGTGACGCGGGAGGATATGGCGGACCTGGCCCGGACCTTCGGCGGCGTGGACCACCGCATCCAGCTCATCCGGGAGAAGGACGGCGTGCGGTTCTATGACAGCTCCATCGACTCCTCGCCCAGCCGCACCAGGGCGGCCCTGCGGAGCTTTTCAGAGCGGGTCATTCTGGTGGCCGGCGGCAAGGACAAGGGCATCGGCTATGAGGAGCTGGGACCGGAGCTGCGGGAGCACGTGAAGCTGATGGTGCTGACGGGCATGACCGCCGGGAAAATCCGGGCGGCGGCGGAGATGGTCCCCGGCTACGACGGGACCAACCCCAGAATCCTGGAGGTGGAGGACTTCGACGAGGCGGTCCGCACGGCGGCGGCGGCGGCTCGGCGGGGCGATGTGGTGCTGCTGTCCCCGGCCAGCACCTCCTTTGACCGGTTCCGGAACTTTGAGGAACGGGGACAGCGGTTCCAGCAGGTGGTCATGGCGCTGTAGCGGGCCAAAGGCAGGAACCGGACATGGATGCTCACAGGCAGCTCACGGACGCGACCGCGCCGTACTGAGCGGATAAAAGGAGAACAGAAATGCAGATTTCAGAGGAAACCAGGGCCTTGGCCCGCAGGGCGGAGCAGCGCGCCGCCGGAGCCTTTGCGGAAATAGAGCGGGTGGCCCAGCGGTGTGCGGAAAAGATGCTCTCCGCGTTTCAGGAGTACCGGGTCAGCGCAGCCCATCTGGTGGGGACCACGGGCTACGGCTACGACGACCTGGGCCGGGACACCCTGGACCGGATCTTCGCCAGGGTGTTCGGGGCGGAGGCGGGTCTGGTGCGGAGCCAGTTCGTCAGCGGCACCCACACCATCACCTGCGCCCTCATGGGCGTTCTGCGGCCCGGCGATCTGGTGATCTCCGCCTTTGGCGCGCCCTATGACACGCTGCTGGGGGTGATCGGCGTCACGGGCAACGCGCCGGGCAATATGCTGGAAATGGGCATACAGTACCGCCAGGTGGAGATGACCCAGGCGCTGCGGCCCGACATCCCCGGTATCCAGGCGGCGGTGCGGGAGAACAACGCCAGGCTGCTGATGATCCAGCGCTCCCGCGGCTATTCCGTCCGGGCGGCGCTGACGGTCGGGGAGATCGGGGAGATCATTCAGGCGGCCAAGGCGGCCAATCCCGACATTCTGGTGTTCGTGGACAACTGCTACGGCGAATTTGTGGAGGAAACGGAGCCGACGGAGGTGGGGGCGGACCTGATGGCCGGGTCCCTCATCAAGAATCCCGGCGGCGGCATCGCGCCCACCGGCGGCTATATCGTGGGCCGCGCGGATCTGGTGGATGCGGCGGCCATGCGGCTGACCTGTCCGGGCATCGGCCGGGAGTGCGGATGCTCCCAGGACGTCAACCGTCTCATGTATCAGGGCTTCTTCATGGCGCCCCATGTGACCGCCCAGGCCATGAAAACGGCGGTGTTCTGCGCGGCGGTCATGGAGGAGCTGGGCTATACCACGTCGCCCACGGTGGAGGCCAGACGGGGCGACATCGTGCAGACCGTGGAGTTCGGCCGGCCGGAGCTGCTGCGGGCCTTCTGCCGGGGAGTCCAGATGGGCGCGCCGGTGGACTCCTATGTGACCCCGGAGCCATGGGATATGCCCGGATACGAGGACCAGGTCATTATGGCGGCGGGCTCCTTCGTCCAGGGCGCGTCCATCGAGCTGAGCGCCGACGGCCCCATGCGGAGCCCCTACATGGCCTATCTCCAGGGAGGCATCACCTATGAATCCGGCAGGCTGGGGATACTCCTGGCCCTGGAGGAGCTGAGAAAGGCGGAGCTATGAAGCTGTTTGGAAATACCCATGGGCGCACCCGGCTGGGCTGCGGCGCGGTGATCGTGGCGGCCGGGTCCGGCCGGAGAATGGAGGGCGCGGATAAGATCATGGCGGAGCTCTGCGGCCGTCCGGTGATCGTCCATACCATCGCCGCGTTTCAGTCCGCATCCTGCATCGACGAGATCGTGGTGGTGGCCCGGCGGGAGCAGGTATCCCGGATGGAGGACCTGGTGCGGGAGTATGATCTCGGCAAGGTGACGGCGGTGGTACCCGGCGGCGCGGAGCGGGTGGATTCCGTGCGCCGGGGCCTGGAGGCGGTCAGCGGGGAAATGGAGCTGGTGGCGGTCCAGGACGGGGCGCGGCCTCTGGTCACGGAGGAGATCATCACGGCGGCGGTGGAGCGGGCGGTCCGGTGCCACGCGGCGGCGCCCGCCATACCGGTGAAGGACACCATCAAGACCGTGGACGCCACGGAGCGTGTCACCGGGACCCCGGACCGGGCCATGCTCCGGGCGGTGCAGACGCCCCAGGTGTTTCAGCGGGACCTGCTGCTGGCGGCCTGGGAAAAGGCCCGCCGGGAGGGCCGGCAATACACCGACGACTGCGGCGCCATGGAGGCCCTGGGCGTGCCGGTGTATCTCACAAAGGGCAGCGAGGAAAACCTGAAGCTCACCACGCCCCTGGACCTGGTCCTGGCGGAGGAGATATTAAAGAGGAGGCAGCGCGTATGAGAATCGGACACGGCTACGACGTACACCGGCTGGCGGAGGGACGGCGTCTGGTGCTGGGCGGCGTGGAAATCCCCTGGGAAAAGGGTCTGGAGGGCCACTCCGACGCGGATGTGCTGACCCACGCCATCATGGACGCGCTGCTGGGCGCGGCGGCCCTGGGGGACATCGGACGGCTGTTCCCGGACAGCGACGACCGGTTTCTGAACATCGACAGCCAGCTTCTGCTGAAAGAGGTGATGGTCCGGGTCCGGGCGGCGGGCTATGATCTTGGCAATCTGGACGCCACCGTCGTCGCCCAAAGGCCCAGGCTCATGCCCCATCTGGAGGCCATGCGGCGGACCCTGGCCGGGACCATGGGCGTCCGGACGGACCAGATCAACCTGAAGGCCACCACCGAGGAGCGCCTGGGCTTCACGGGCCGGGGCGAGGGCATCGCCGCCCACTGCGTGTGTCTGCTGACAGAGGCGTAACCAAGGAGAAATCTCGACATATTATGCTCATGGGAGGAATTTCTATGAGCATGATTTTTTTCACCTATCGGTCCCAGACCCAGGCCCGGCGGGGTGCTTCGATTTTGCGGGAGGCGGGGATCCCGGCGCGGCTGGACCGGACGCCCTCCTATCTGGCGACGGATGGCTGCGGCTTTGGCCTGTGGGTCCCGGCGGCCCGGCGCCATGGGGCGGCTCTGGAGCTGCGGGGCCGCGGCGCGGCCTATGAAAAGAGCTTTTTGGCGGAGGGCAGCCAGGTTCGGGAGGTGTCTCTGTGATCTATCTGGACAACGGGGCCACCTCCATGCCGAAGCCCGCCTGCGTCCTGCGGGCCATGACCTGGGCGGCGGAGCATCTCTCCTCTCCGGGCCGGGGCAGCTCCGCTGCCTCAGACCGGGCCGGGGAGCTGCTCTATGAGCTCAGGATGGAGGCGGGAGCCATGTTCGGCTGTCAGCCCCAGCAGGTGGTGCTCACCACCTCCGCCACCCACGGACTGAATATCGCCATCAAATCCCTGGTGCCGCCGGGGGGCCGCGCGGTGATCTCCGGCATGGAGCACAACGCCGTGGTCCGGCCCCTCTACGCCCTGGGCGCGGATGTGCGGGTGGCAAGGGGCGCGCTGTTCCGGCGGGAGCTGCTGCTCCGGGACTTTGACCGGCTGCTGACCCCGGATACGGACGCCTGTATCGTCACCCATGTGTCCAACGTGTTCGGCTGGATCCTGCCCCTGGAGGAGATCGCCGCCCTTTGCCGGGAGCGGGGCGTCCCCCTGGTGGTGGACGCGGCCCAATCCGCCGGGACCCTGGACGTCAGCATGGAGCGGACCGGCGCGGCCTTTATCGCCACGGCGGGCCACAAGGGCCTGCTGGGACCCCAGGGAACGGGTCTGCTGCTCTGCGGCCATGAGACAAGGACGCTGCTGGAGGGCGGCACCGGCAGCGTTTCCCGTCAGAGGGAAATGCCCGGCTTTCTGCCGGACCGGCTGGAGGCGGGGACCCAGAATATGCCCGGCGCCGCGGGCCTGCTGGCCGGAATACGATATGTCCGGGCCATGGGCCTAAATACCATCGCGGCAGGCGAGGCGGCGCTCCGGGATCTGCTGGTGCGGCGGCTCCGGGACCTGCCGGGGCTGACGGTGTATTCCGGGCCGGACCAGACCGGCACGGTGTCCTTTGTGCCGGAGGGCCGGGACACGGTGCTGACGGCGGGAGCGCTGGCCGAGGGCTTTGCTCTGCGGGCGGGGCTGCACTGCGCGCCGCTGGCCCATGAGACGGCGGGGACGCTGGAAACCGGCACCGTCCGGGTGAGCCTGGGACCCCACAACCGGGAATCGGATGTGGAGCGTCTGACGGAGGCTCTGGCGGAGATTCTGGCGGCGGCTCCGGAGGACGGTGTGTGATCCTGGTCAGATTGCATCTTTTCCGGAAAAAATGTGCGCCC
>CAZBOR010000122.1:0-5550 GCA_964493585.1 uncultured Oscillospiraceae bacterium | reverse complement strand
CAGACCCGCAGCACCATATTCCATGTGCTGCGGGCCGGATTCCCTCTAGTAATAGTATTGCTCCACCGTCCTGCCGTGCTCCCGCAGCAGGGCGCAGATGCGGTCGATGGCCTTGAGCTTCAAGTCCAGGTCCATGGGTACGTCCTTGCCCTCATAGGCCGGATTCTTGGCGCGGCCGATAAAGGCCCGCAGCGTGGTACAGTGCTCCACAAGCTGCTTGGCAAGAAACGCCGCGCCGTTGGCCGCGTCCAGCTCCGCCACATCCGCCTCGCTGTCGCCGCCGGAGAAATAGCGCTCCATGATGTCCGCTGCCCGCGTCACCGTCAGGACGCCCTCTGTCACCAGATCCACGTCCCCCATGAAGGAGATCGGCGGCACCCCGTCGGCGGCGGTCTCCGGCATGGTCTCCAGAGGGCTGCCCAGAACGCGGGAGACGATATTGGAGGTGGTGCCGCCGCAGACGATGTGGTATCCCTCGCTCTCCATGAACTCCTGCACCATGAACCTGTCGTCCTCCCTGTACTCCGGCGGCCCGTACATGACGTTCACCGTCTGCCTGGGCGGCACCCGGATGACCATGGCGGTCACGTCGTCGGTGGGCCGCCCGCCATAGAGGTTGTTCACGGCCCCCACCAGGTCCGCCGCCAGCCGCAGCGCGCTCTGACAGGTATGCGCCCGCTCCGTCAGCCACCCGGCCACGCTGTCCCAGGTCCAGTCAAAGGAGAAGTGGTTGTCAAAGCCCGCGTTCACCGCGCCGTCCGACGTCACCACGATCACGTCGCCCTCCACCAGAGGGAGGTCGCTCTCCCAGATGTCCTTTCCCTCCACCATGCGGTGGCGGCGGTCCGGCTGGACGATCTGCCGGTTCCGCACGATCCACGCCTGGGGGTTGTCAAACTCCGTCAGGTGGGCCACGCCGTTTTTGTCGATGGTCACGACGCTGAAGGTACAGTAGTTCAGACCCCGTTCTGAGCACACCGGCAGGGTCCGGACCACCATGTCCACCGCCGATTCCATGCTCTCTCCGCCCATCAGCATGGTGGAGAGAATGGTGGAGCCCATGGTGGAGAGGATATTGGCCTTGATGCCGCTGCCCATGCCGTCAGCCAGCACGCCGATGAACTGGTCCTCGGTGCGTCTGCTCACCACCCGGTCCCCGCAGACCTCCTCCCCGTCGTGGAACACGCTGTGGTAGCCGAAATCAATATAGATCTTCACGACTCGTCCTCCCCCAGGATCCGCTGCTTGAGCCGGTTCAGCGTCACCTTGGTCTCCGCCGTGGTCTCCCCCAGCAGAAACGCGATCTGCTGGGCCACCGTCATCTGTTTCTCGATGACCCGCTGGGCCATCTCCACGCTCTGGAGCCGGGACTGCTGCCGCTGGGCCTCGGCCTCCTCCTCCGCCGTGATGTCCCGGAACAGCCCCAGGACCATGTGCAGCTCCTTCAGCGGCACCAGATCGGCCTCCACCCGCATATAGATCTCCGGGATGTCCAGGCGCCGGCTCTTGATGGCCAGCCCCGTATCCAGCACATATTGGAAATCCCTGGGGTCCATCAGCTCAAAGATGTATTTTTCCTGGTCGGGCCGCACCGTAAACAGGCTGCACGCCTCCTGGTTCAGCCCCACCACCCGTTGGTCCTCGTCCACCAGCAGAGCCGCCATGGGCAGTTTCTCGTAGACCACGCGGAACACATCCCGCCTGGCCTCCTGCACAACCTGGCGGCAGAGGCTCACCGGCTCCCGGTGGCGGAGGATGGCCTCCGCCCGCTCCCGGCAGGTGGCATAGCCGCAGGCGCCGCAGTTCTTCTGCTGTCTGGGATTGCCCACGCCGATGCGGTAGAGCATATCCTGTATCTGGGCCTCGTCAGGCTCCACCGTCTCCGCCGGTCGGGCGATGGCGGGGTTTGCCATGGCGATGCCCTTGGTGTCGAAGTACGGCTCCCGGCCCTCCTCCTCCACCTGCCGTTCCAGCGCAAGTCTGGCGGGCAGATACCGCTGGGGCGGGCAGATACCCGCAGGGCCGCCCACACAGCCGCCCGTGCAGGCGGTCAGGTCCAGCACACAGCCCTTCAGCTCCCCGCTGTTCATGGCCTCCAGCAGCCCCCGGCACTGCTCCAGCCCGTCCGCCGCCTCCACCCGGTAGCCGTGCTCCGGCAGGAAATAGCGGATACACTCCCCCATGCCGCCGGAGACCGCGCCCAAGGCTCCCACGCCGCCCTGGTCCGACAGCAGCGGCTCCTCGCCGCTTCCCTCCAGGGAAATATTCTCCTGCCGCAGCCAGTTCAGGAGCTGCGGCACCGTCAGCACCGCGTTGATCTCCGTGGAATGGCGCACGTCCCTGGCCTCCTGCTGCCGCGCAGCACAGGTGGTCACATATACCACCGCCGCGCTGGTAAAATCCCGCTTGAGCATTCTGCCGTGGGCGATCATCGGCGAGGCCACCGGCGCCAGATAGGAGATAAGCGCCGGAAAGTGCTGCTCCACCAGATTCCGCACCACGGGACAGTGGGCCAGAATCAGCCGGTCCGCGTACTTCTCCCGCAGCAGCCGGGCGTATTCGGCCGCCACCGCCGCATATGCCTCCGAGGCGTCCGCCACATCCCAGACGCCCAGACGCTGGACCGCCGCCGCCAGATGCTCCAGGCTCACCGGCAGCACCGCCCGGCAGGCCGGGTCCAGGGACAATATCACCTTCCGCTTGCTGCGGATGAACTCCCGGACCCGCTCCACCTGATCGTCCAGCACGATGCCCCCGTGGGGACATCCCGCATAGCAGACGCCGCAGTCCGTGCAGCGGCTGTCCAGGATCCGCAATCCCTTCTGCTCCGGCAAAATGGCCTCCGCCGGACATTCCTGCATACACTTCAGACACATCCGGCACCTGTCTCCGTCCACCCGGTATACACGCATGGATAGACACCTCCTGATTTTACGCTTTTCGGCCCTATTATACCGCAAAAGCGCCCCGTACACAAGGGAAAAGTCAGGCGCGCCGCCGTCCGGTCTATCGAATCATCTCAGTATATCTGCTTCATAATGTCCCGCCGCAGCCGCAGAATAATGCGCTTTTCCAGCCGGGAGATGTAGGACTGGGAGATTCCCATCAGATCCGCCACCTCCTTCTGGGTCTTTTCCCGGCCGCCGCCGATGCCGTAGCGCAGCGTCACGATGGTCTTTTCCTTGTCCGGGAGCTGGGCCAGCGCCTCCCGCAGCACACTCAGGTCCACATCATCCTCCATGGGCCGGGATACGGCGTCCGGCTCGGTCCCCAGCACGTCCCCCAGCAGCAGCTCGTTGCCGTCCCAGTCGGTGTTGATCGGCTCGTCCAGGGATACGTCGGCCTTGTGGGACGAAATCTTCCGGATATACATCAAGATCTCGTTCTCAATGCACCGGGAGGCATAGGTGGCCAGCTTGATGTTCTTTTCCGGCCGAAAGGTGTTCACCGCCTTAATCAGCCCTATGGTGCCTATGGAAATCAGGTCCTCCAGGTTGACCCCGGTGCTCTCAAACCGCCGGGAGATGTACACCACCAGCCGCAGATTGTGCTCGATGAGCTTCTGCTTGGCGTCCCGGTCCCCCGCGACCATGGCGGTAATGGCGGCGGATTCCTCCCCACGCTCCAGCGGCGGCGGAAGCACATCGCTGCCGCCTATGTACATGATCTTGTCCGGCCGCCGCAGCAGCAGCCATTTCATAATTTCAATCACAATACTCCCCCCAACAGAGCCTCGTAGCCGCCTCCGTCTGATACGGAGCCGGGTGAAAACGCCACCAGCATGGCTTCCCTCTTTCCGCTGATCTCCACTTCCTCCGGCCGCAGGGCCAGCAGCAGCCCGCCGTCTACTCCCACGGCCTTATAGGGAAGGAGCCGTGGCCGCAGAGCCGGACAGCGGGCGTTTATCCGCTCCAGAAGCGCCGCCGGCATTTTCAGCTCCGCTGCCGTCACGCGCAGCTCCGGCAGGAGCCGCCCCAGCAGCGCTCCATCGGCCACCAGCACCGGACAGCCGGAGATGGGGTCCCGCAGGGTGTTGCCCGTGTCCCGCAGGGCGGTGAATCGGGCCTGCCGCCCTCCCAGGACCACCCGCACCGCCGCAATGTCGCCGCCCTGATGGGTCAGCCGTCCCAGGCCCCAGCGGATGGCTCCGAAGGCGCCCCCGGCCGTCAGCACCAGCACGGGAACGCTCATGGGATAATAGACCCGCCGGCCCACCAGAGCCGCAGGCGCGGCCAGCAGCTCCGTCAGGGCCAGCACCACGCCGGAAAAGGCCGCCGCCAGCAGCGCCAGTACCACGCTCTGCCGCACAAGCCCCCGGCCCGGCCCAAAGGCCACCAGGCACAGCGCCAACGCAAACACCATCTGCCACGGCAGCGTCCCCAGAAACCCAAGGCCCGGCATCAGGGACGCCGCGGCGTAGACGCCTCCCACCACCGCCGCCAGCAGCAGTCTTGTCCGCCGCAGGACCGTGGCGGTGAGACGCCCGCAGACCGACAGCAGCAGATAGTCCAGCACCCCGTTGAGCAGCAGCACCCGGTCCAGATAAATGACCATCTCCATCCCCCTGTGCCATCATAGCACAGCGTCGCCGAAAAGCCGCTCGAATCCGGCAGCGCATAAAAAAGAAGCGCGGCGGCTCCGCCGACGTCCCATGGGAACATCATTGGGGCAGCCGCGCCCGGACACAGATCATTTCTTCATGTTGCGCTCATAGATTCGCCGCAGGCCCTTGAGCAGCAGCCACTGGTCCACCGGAATTTCCCGGCTGCAATAGGGCGTGATGATCTCCGCCAGCGCGCCCGTGGCAATCACCGTACACCGCATCCCAAGCTGCCGCTCCATCCGCTCCACCAGCCCGTCCAGCATGGCCGCCGCGCCAAAGACCACGCCGCCCTTCATGCTGTCCACGGTGTTCTTGCCGATGGCGTCCCTGGGCGCCTCCAGGGATATGCGCGGGAGCTGGTCACAGGCCTGGGCCAGCGCCGCCGCCGACAGGGCCGCGCCTGGGGCGATGAGCGTCCCCACAAAATGCTTTTTCTCATTGGCCAGCAGCAGCGTCGTGGCCGTGTCCAGACCGATGACGATCAGCGGCGCGGGATACTCCGCCACCGCCGCCACCGCGCTGGCCACCAGATCGCTGCCCAAAGTCGCCGGATTGTCCATGAGGATATTCAGTCCGGTCCGGACTCCCGGCCCCACCACCAGCGGCTCCCTGCCCAGCAGCAGCCGCAGGGCCGCCTTGATCTCATTGATGAGAGCCGGGACCACCGAGGCCACGATGCTCCCCTGGATGTCCGAGGGCCGGATGCTGTGCAGGTCCAGAATACTCTTGAAGCTGATGGCGTATTCGTCCCCGGTCCGGCTCCGGTCCGTGGCCATGCGGGAGGTGAACAGCAGCGTTTCCCCCCGGAACACTCCAAGCACCAGATTGGTATTTTCCACACTCAGCGTCAGAATCATCGCGCCCGCCATCCTTTCGTATTATAATTGTATTGTACTGGAAACGCGGCAAAGAATCAAGCGGTATCTGCGCCGCAGCCCCGGGGTTTT
>CAZBOR010000121.1:0-5593 GCA_964493585.1 uncultured Oscillospiraceae bacterium | reverse complement strand
GACACATTCATGCCGACCTATGCGGCCATATTGAAAAACCGTAGGAAAGGGTATATAATAGGGGAAGGAGGAATCGCTTATGAATGAAAACTCAATGATTCGGGATCTGACCCACGGCAGCGTCGCAAAGCAGCTCATCATGTTTTCCATTCCCTTTGTGCTGTCCAACCTGCTCCAGACCCTGTACAGCCTTGTGGATATGGTGGTGATCGGGCAGTTTGTCGGCTCGGCGGGACTGTCGGCGGTATCCATCGGCGGCGATGTGCTGACGCTGCTGACCATGCTGTGCATGGGCTTCGCCACGGCCGGACAGATCATGATCTCCCAATATGTGGGGAGCGGCGACCGCGACAGCATCTCCCGCACCATCGGCACCATGGTCACGCTGATCCTGTCTGCGGCAGTGGTGATCGCGGTGATCTTCTGCTGCTTCTCCAGTCTGGTCCTGCGGCTGCTGGAGACGCCTGCGGAATCCTGGGACCAGGCCATGGCCTACTCCGTCACCTGCTATGTGGGGCTGGTCTTTGTATTCGGCTACAACACGGTCAGCGCCATTCTGCGCGGCATGGGCGATGGCAAGCGGCCCCTGATCTTTGTGGCGGTGGCGGCCTTTATGAATCTGGTGCTGGATCTGGTCTTTGTGGCCGGGCTGGGCCTTGGCGCGTTTGGCGCGGCCCTGGCGACGGTGATGTCCCAGGCGGTGTCGTTCATCATCTCCGTGATCTATCTCTACCGCCGCCGGGAGAGCTTCGGCTTTGACTTCCGGCTCCGCAGCTTTGCCGTACACAAGGCCCAGGCCATTCCCCTTTGCAAGCTGGGCTTTCCCATGGCGCTGCAATACGGGGCCATCATGGTGTCCGTGATCTTCGTCAACGCCAGGATCAACAGCTATGGCGTGGTGGTCTCTGCGGTCAACGGCGTGGGGAGCAAGCTGAGAAGCCTGTCCACACTGGTGGTCCAGTCCGTAGGCACCGCCGCGTCCACCATGATCGGACAGACGCTGGGCGCGCGCAAGTACGATCGGGTGACAAAAATCGTCCATATCAGTCTGGCGGTGAACATCGCCTACATTGCGGTGCTGTCCGTGCTGCTGCTGTGCTTCCCCACGGAGGTGTTCCGGCTGTTCACCTCGGACAGCGATGTGCTGTCCTGGGCGGGACGATATATGCCGGTCATGGTGGTGACGTTCGTGGGCTCGGCGCTTATGACGCCCTACAACTCCCTAATCAACGGCCTGGGCTACGCCTCGCTGAGCATGGTCATCGGCCTGCTGGACGGCGTGGTGGCCCGTATCGCCCTGAGCCTTGCCCTGGGCGCTGTCTACGGCATCATGGGATACTGGTACGGCAACGCCATCGCCGGCTTTGTAACGGTGATCCTGGCGGCGGCGTACTACTACTCCGGACGGTGGCGGACGCGAAAGCTGCTGGTGGATTGATACGGTTTCTTGGAAAAATAATTTCCCCTGGAAACAGTATCTGCGGTCAAAACCATGTTGACAAACACGGTTTCTATGCTATAATAGTGTAAACTGAATAAGCCCTTATTAAGAGTGGTGGAGGGATCGGCCCTATGAAGCCCGGCAACCTGCGTCTGTAAGGTGCCAAATCCGGCGGTGCAAATCGAAAGATGAGGTCTTTTTGTCTCTACGGCTCCGCCTTCCGGCGGGGCCTGATTTATTTTACTGATGAAAGAGGTTGTTTCCATGGAAAAACGTATTTTTACCTCGGAATCTGTCACCGAGGGACATCCCGATAAAATCTGCGACCAGATCTCCGACGCGGTGCTGGACGCGATCCTCGAAAAGGACCCCATGGCGCGGGTGGCCTGTGAGACCATCACCACCACGGGACTGGTGTTTGTCATGGGCGAAATATCCACGGAGTGCTATGTGGACATTCCGGAAATCGCCCGCAGCGTCATCCGCCGCATCGGCTACGACCGCCCGGAGTACGGCTTCAACGGCAACACCTGCTCCGTGATGACCGCCATCGACGCCCAAAGCCCGGACATCGCCATGGGCGTCAACCACGCCTATGACAACGAAAACGAGACCGGCGCCGGAGATCAGGGCATGATGTTCGGCTATGCCTGCGACGAGACCCCGGAGCTGATGCCGGCCCCCATCTCCTATGCCCATCAGCTCGCCCACCGCCTGACCGAGTGCCGGAAATCCGGTCTGCTCCCGTGGCTACGGCCCGACGGCAAGAGCCAGGTCTCGGTCCAGTACGGCGAGGACGGCAGTGTGGAGCGCATCGACACGGTGGTGATCTCCACCCAGCACAGCGAGGACATCGACATCGAGACCCTCCGCCGGGAGGTGACGGACCAGGTCATCCGGGCCACTCTGCCCGAAAACCTGCTGGACGGGAACACCAGGTTTTTTGTGAATCCCACGGGCCGCTTTGTGGTGGGCGGTCCCATGGGCGATTCCGGCCTGACGGGACGCAAAATCATTGTGGACACCTATGGCGGCTACGCCTGCCACGGCGGCGGCAGCTTCTCCGGCAAGGACCCCACCAAGGTGGACCGCAGCGCCGCCTACATGGCCCGGCACATCGCCAAGAACATTGTGGCGGCGGGTCTGGCAAAAAAGTGCCAGCTCCAGCTCGCCTATGCCATCGGCGTGGCGGAGCCGGTCTCCGTCCTGGTGGATACCTACGGCACAGGCACGGTCAGCGACGAACGGCTGGCTCAGGCGGTGCGGCAGGTCTTTGAGCTGCGTCCTGCGGGCATTATCCGCTATCTGGACCTGCGGCGGCCCATCTACACCCCTGTGGCCGCCTACGGCCACTTCGGCCGCCCGGACCTGGACCTTCCCTGGGAGAAAACGGACCGGACGGAGGACCTGCGAAGCGCCGTCAGATGAGCTTGCCGGGCGGAATGTGGTTTCTGCCCCCCGCAAAGGAGAGGCATTCGCCGGGGAACGCATATCGTAATTCCGAAGGGCCGAAGGGATCGGACCCCGAATAAACTATAACAAGGAGGACAATATCATGGATAAGCAGAAGCTCCAATTTGACGACGCCATTGACGCGCTGTACCGGCGGCACGATGGCGGGCAGGACACCCGGAAGGGCGTGAGCCGGGCGGCGGACTATCCCGATGTGCGGAGCATCCCGGATCTGGACGCGGCGGCGCTGCTGGTGTACCTGGACATTTTCCGCGGCGTTCCCGTGGAGGGGGAACCGGATGTATTTGAATTTGGCGCGGACGCGCTTCTGGCGGAGAGCGCCTTTGACCGTATGCTGGCCAGGACAATCGGGACAGACATGGACGAGGTGAAGAAGATCGCCCGTTCCGAGGGCGGCGTCACCTACGGCGCGGCGCTGGAGAAGGTCAACAAGCTGATGGGCGGCAAGTCCCTGGCGGCCAAGCACGATGCAGAAGAACCCCTCAATCGTGCGACCGCCGTGGAGCTGGTGGCCGAGGCCCTTCATACCTCCGACGGCAGCGGGGAAATTCCCTACCTCTACTATGTCCCGGAAAACACGGCTCTGACAGAATTGGAACTGCCCGAAAATACCGTGGCGGCGTCGCCGGACGGGACGCTGGTGACGCTGACGGTGGACGGCGTATTCATGCCGCTGGCGGGAGGCTATGCCTATAGGGGCGACATCCGGTTGACCCTGACGGAGCGCTATGAGCTGTACCGCTACACCACAGAGCCGCCCAAGCCCGGCGCCATGCCGGACGAGCCTTCGGATCTTCCGCCGGAGCCGGCCTGGTGGAACTATTTTGAGGAGCCCTACCGGGCCGCGCTGTTTTTGGAAAATGGGAAAAAGGTCCCATCGCGCAGCGTGGACGCGGCGTACCGGGTGGACGAAAAGGGCGCCGTCACCATCCGCTCCGACGACGCGCCCAGCGATGCGTTCGGGGCAAACAATTTCAACGGGATTATCGCAGGCGGCGCCGGCGGAAAGTACCATTTCAAAGACCTGAACATCCGCTTTCGCGGCAACGGCATGGACGATTTCCAGGGCATGGGCGCCGGGCTGCTGATTTGCGGCGACGACACGGAAACGGTCATTGAAAACGCCGACATCTGCAACTACGGCACGGTCCGCAGTACCTTTGTGGCGGGCGGCAGCGCCAAGGTGATGATAAAGAACAGCCGCTTCTCCGCCCATGAGGGCGTGTTTGAGGACGGCTGGGCCGGGGGCTTTGGCGGCAAGAAAATGCGAAACGCCCCCTGGATGGGCGGCTTTGAGGGCAACTGCCGCTCCACCAACCTGCTGGACAAGGCGGAGGCCAATTATTTTAACTCCCAGATTATGTCCGAAAAATGGGGCGTGCTCTCCACCGACAACAACAAGGGCTGCAAGTCCACCGCCATCAACTCCCTGATCGCCATCACCGGCGGCCTCAATGAACGGGTGGACACCTCCTCCGAGGCGGCGGCGCGGGCAAGTCTGGAATCGCTGCCTTTCTCCGAGATATACGGGGACATCACCCGCGACCTGGGCGGCAAGCCCACCTCATCCTCCAGGCACCCCGGCGGCTATGGCACCTATTCCATCGGCAACACCACGGTAAAGTTTGCGGGAAGCACCGTCGTCACGGCGGACTATGCCAACACCTGCGTCAACGCGGCGGCCAAGGTCATCTACTGCGCCTCCACCCCGGAAAATCTGGAGGGCGTCTTTGGCACGGAGGGTCTGGACATCCGGCCCCAGAACACGGTGGTCTACACGGACAAGGTGGGCGTGATGATGCAGCGGGGAAATGGCGGCGGCGGCGTCACCATAAAGGACGGAACGGTGTTCCACTGCGGCGTGGCCTGCTTCTCGGTGAAGAGCAACGGCTCCTTCCACATCGACGTGGACGATTCCGCGCTGATCTCCGAATCCGGCATGATCCTCTGTATGATGGACGACGACGATCTCCACAACGGCATCGAGGACCCGGCCTCTCCTACGGAGGAAGAACTGGGCGAGGCGAAAGACCTGATTTCCGAGGGACTGCTGAACGTCAGCAGCGCCACACCGAACCGGGACGTGTTTGTGCATTTCTCCAACATGGAGATCAACGGAGACTGCTTCAATGCCAGCGGCTACCGGGGCCACATCACCCGGTCGGACTACGAGGCCAAGCCGGAGGGCCCTGGCGGTTTCAACCCCTTTGCCTCCAATCCCAAGGACTCCGCACGGAATCTGGAGCTGGTGCTGGAAAACGTCCGCTACAGCGGCGCCATCTCCACGGCGGAGGGCCACCACATCGACCGGCTGGACGGTGGCCGCTGGCTGTCTCCCGTACCCCTGAGCAAATGGTACAACATCGCCTTTCTGGAGTGCGTGCCGGAGAAGCCCTATCAGGCCGGCGTGATCGTCAGCCTGACAGCCGGCTCCGTCTGGAACGTGACCCGGACCTGCTATCTCACATCTCTGACCGTGGACGAGCGTTCCGTCCTCAATGGACAGGTCTTTGTGGACGGCCTTGCCGTGAAGCTCCAGCCCAATGTGACCTACACCGGCGTGATTACGGTGGAGCCTGGAAAGCGGTGATCTTTCTCCCGGCGGAGACATAGCGGCTTTATCGCCCAAGAACGCAAGAGGGCGCGGTGCAAAATGATCTGCACCGCGCCCTCATATTT
>CAZBOR010000120.1:0-5749 GCA_964493585.1 uncultured Oscillospiraceae bacterium | reverse complement strand
GGAGGTCATTCCATGCAATATATCGGCTGTCATCTGACCATTTCCAAGGGCTATTACGCCATGGGAAAGCAGGCCGTGGCCCTGGGAGGCAACACGGCGCAGTTCTTTACCCGGAATCCACGGGGCGGACGGGCCAGGGCCTTGGATATGGAGGACATTCAGGCCCTGACGGCGCTGATGGACCGGGAGGGGTTCGGGCCGCTGGTGGCCCACGCGCCCTACACCATCAATCCCTGCGCCGCCAAGGAAAAAACGCTGGAGTTCGCCCATATGACCATGGCGGACGATATTCGCCGGCTGGACCTTCTGCCGCGGTGCTATTACAACCTTCATCCCGGCTCCCATGTGGGCCAGGGGGTGGAGGCGGGCATTGAAAAAATCGCCGCCACCCTCAACGCCGTCATGTATCCGGAGCAGCGGACCATGGTGCTGCTGGAGACGATGACGGGAAAGGGCAGCGAGATCGGCGGCCGCTTTGAGGAGCTGCGGGCCATTCTGGACCGGGTGGAGCTGGGGGACAAAATGGGCGTGTGCCTGGACACCTGCCATATCTCCGACGGCGGCTATGACCTGGCGGCGGATCTGGACGGGGTGCTGACGGAGTTTGACAAGGTGATCGGCCTCCGCCATCTCAAGGCCCTGCACCTCAACGACAGCATGAATCCGCCCGGCAGCCGCAAGGACCGCCACCAGAAGCTGGGCCGGGGCTATCTGGGCCTGGAGACCTTCCGGCGCATCCTGGCCCATCCGGCGCTGCGGGACCTGCCGAAGATCCTGGAGACGCCCAATGATCTGCCCGGCTATGCGGAGGAGATCCGCCTGCTGCGGGAGATGGAGGCGGCATAACGCAGCCGCCCCTGTCTGCCCCGCCTATTCCCGCGCAAAATCTCCCGACAGGAAGGACACGGCGGCGTCCACGGCGTCTCTGGCCTCCCGGCTCAGAGGCTTTCCGGCGTTTTCGTGGTCAAAGCTCCGGCAGAAGGCGGTGGTGTTCTTGCGGAGGGTCTCCAGGTGCTCCCTGGTTTTTTCCAGCAGCGCGGCGGAAAATTCCAGATACCGCTGCTCCGACAGCTCCTGCCGGGCGGCCTCCAGCAGCAGGGCGCTGTGGCGGAGGCAGAAGTAGGGCTGCTTTTTCAGCTTTTCCTGAAAGACCGGGTCCTTCTTGTAGATGTAGACCACATTGGAGACATATTTCTGCTCAAAATCCCGGACGCGGGCGCAGACGTAACAGCTCTCCGACTGCTCCAGCATGGAGGCCGCCGGGGATTCCCCGTCGTATTTTTTCAGCTTGCCCAGCATTCCGGATTTTTTCCCGTCCGGCTCCGGCAGGTTCTCCCGGAGGTACTGCAAATGGCTCTCCAGCATCAGCGCCAGACTCAGCCGGTTTCCCATGCCCAGCATCCGGTGGTAGTGCTCCCGGCAGAAGCCCAGACGGTTGGTGACGATGCGGATATCCGGCTCCATCATGGCGGCCCCCATGATGTATTGCAGGCTCTGCTGCTCCAGCTTGTCCCGCAGGCGGCACAGAGGGCAGCCGTCATATGCGTCAAAGGCCTCGTTGATGGGAATGGTGTAGATTTGCTCCGCCATGAATTATTCCGCCTTTCCTTGATTTATCCCGAACGGGTGTGTTATAATGGATTATACTAGATTTGCAGTCAAATTTCCAGAGGATATTGGAGGCGTCCGTCTATGCAAGGTATTTATGAGAAAACCTATCCCATCTCCTCCACGGAGGTGGACGTATATGGGAATTGCCGTCCCTCGGCGCTGCTGAGCTTTTTCCAGGACATGGGCGGCGAACATTCCGAGGCGACCGGGACCGGCCGGGACTATCTGATGTCGGAGTACCATGCCTTCTGGATGCTGGTCCGGGTCTGGTACCGGCTGGACCGCCCGCTGAAAACCGGCGAGAAGCTCTCGCTCCGCACCTGGCAGCGGGGCTGCGGCGGCCTGATCGTGTACCGCGACTTTGACCTGCTGGTGGACGGCAGACCCGTGGGCGAGGCGGTGTCCGCCTGGGTGGTGGCGGATTTTGAGAGCCGGAAGATGCTCCGGCCCGGACGTATCCGCCGTCTGGTCGAGGCCCCGGTACCGGACTGCGTCAAGGACAGACAGCTCAAGCTGATCCGCACGCCCAAGGACCTCCGCGAGGTCTACCGCAGGACCGTCCGCTACTCCGATCTGGACATCAACGGCCATATGAACAACACCAAGTACGCCGATGTGCTCCTGGACGCGCTCCAGGTGCGGGAGCTGAAGGGGCGTTTCATTTCGGAGCTTCAGCTCAACTACTCCCTGGAGTGCAGGGCCGGGGAGACCATGACCATCTTCCGGGGATTGGAGGCGGAGCCCTGCTATATCGACGGCCGGGGCGACGACGGCGCACGGCGGTTTGAGGCGATCGTGCAATTTCAGCCGAATCGCAATACAGCTCTTGACGAAACTGCGGTTAACAGGTAAAATAGATAAAATCACTGAAAACGGACATATGAAAAGGAGAGGTTTGTATGATGGTAAACGACAATCCGACGCAGAAGTTCGCCAAAGAGGGACTGACCTTTGACGATGTGCTTCTGATCCCCGCCGCCAGCTCGGTGGTACCCAGACAGATCCAGCTTGGAACGCAGCTCACCGAGAGCATCCACTTGAATATTCCCCTGCTGTCCTCCGCCATGGACACTGTCACCGAGTACAAGATGGCCATCGCCATGGCCCGCGAGGGCGGCATCGGCATCATCCACAAAAACATGACGATCGAGGAACAGATCGAGCAGGTGGATATGGTGAAGCGGTCGGAGAACGGCGTCATCACAAACCCCTTCTTCCTGTCGCCGGAAAACACCCTCCAGGACGCGGACGCCCTCATGGGGAAGTACCGCATCTCCGGCGTCCCCATCTGCGTGGAGAACCGGAAGCTGGTGGGTATCATCACCAACCGGGACATGAAATTTGAGACGGACTTCTCCCGGCCCATTTCCGAGGTCATGACCCACGAGAATCTGGTCACGGCCCACGAGGGCATCACCGTGGACGAGGCCAAGGAGCTGCTGCGGAAGCACAAGATCGAGAAGCTCCCCATTGTGGACGCGGATTACCGGCTCAAGGGCCTCATCACCATCAAGGATATTGAAAAGGGCGACAAGTACCCCAATTCCGCCAGAGACGGCTCCGGTCGTCTGCTCTGCGGCGCTGCCATCGGCGTCACGGCGGACGTGGTGGAGCGGGCGGAGGGCCTGCTTGCCGCCGGCGCGGATGTGCTGGCGCTGGACAGCGCCCACGGCCACTCCAAAAACATCCTGGAGTGCGTGAGAATGATAAAGGAGAAATTCCCCCACGCCCAGCTCATCGCGGGCAACGTGGCCACCGCAGAGGGGACCGAGGCGCTGATCCGGGCCGGAGCCGACTGCGTTAAGGTGGGGATTGGGCCGGGCTCCATCTGCACCACCCGCGTGGTGGCGGGCATCGGCGTACCCCAGATCACAGCCATCTATGACGCGGCCTGCGCCGCCAAGAAATACGGTGTGCCGATCATCGCGGATGGCGGCATCAAGTATTCCGGCGACATCGTCAAGGCTCTGGCCGCCGGAGCCAACACCGTTATGATGGGCTCCATGCTGGCGGGCTGCGAGGAAAGCCCCGGAGAAACAGAGATTTACCAGGGCCGCCAGTTCAAGGTCTACCGTGGCATGGGCTCCCTGGCCGCCATGGCCAAGGGCTCCAAGGACCGGTACTTCCAGGAGGGCAACTCCAAGCTGGTGCCTGAGGGCGTGGAGGGCCGCGTCCCCTACAAGGGCAGTCTCTCCGACACGGTGTATCAGCTTCTGGGCGGCATCCGCTCCGGCATGGGCTACTGCGGCTGCCCCACCATCGGCGAGCTTCAGGAGCGGGGCCAGTTCGTGCGTATCACCAGCGCCGGACTGATCGAGAGCCATCCCCACGACATCACCATCACCAAGGAGGCGCCCAACTACTCCAGGGGCTGAGCATTCCGGGCATAAATTGAACTGCTGTCATTGCGAGGAGGGTGCAAGCCCGACGTGGCAATCCGTTTCCCTTTCAAAACAGTATCCCGAAGGACGGATTGCCGAACCGGTGCGCGCACCGGTTCGCAATGACAGCATTTTTATAAAGGACACGATTGTCATTGGGAGGCGGGCGTATGCCCGACGTGGCAATCCGTTGGATTTTGTATAAGGACAAACACTATGGTAGATATATTTGTAAAAGATCTGGTCAAGTCCTTTGAGGTGGGCAAGAACCTGCTGGACGGACTGAGCTTTGAGGTCCAGCAGGGGGAGCGCGTGGGCCTGCTGGGAAAGAACGGCGCGGGAAAGACCACGGTGTTCCGCATCCTCACCGGGGAGATCGGCTATGATGACGGCACGGTGGAGACCGCGCCGGGGAAAAAGGTGGGCCTCATCTCCCAAATTCCCAAGTATCCGGCGGAATACACCGTGGAGCAGGTGCTGCGCTGCGCCTTTGGGGAGCTGGATCAGCTTCGGCGGCGCATGGAGGCGCTGGAGCGCCAGATGACGGAAAACCCCACGGACCGGGTCCTGCGGGAATATGACGCGCTGGGGAGCCGCTACCAGATGGGCGGCGGCTATGACATGGACGTGAATGTGGACAAGATATGTAGCGGCCTTGGCATTCCGGCGGAAATGCGCCGTCAGCTCTTTTCCCTGCTCTCCGGCGGGGAAAAGACCAGGGTAAACCTGGCCCGGCTGCTGCTGGAGGAGACGGAAATCCTGCTGCTGGACGAGCCGACCAACCATCTGGATATGAAAAGCGTGGAGTGGCTGGAGGAGTACCTCCTGAAGTTCAAGGGGACGGTGCTGGTCATCTCCCATGACCGGTATTTTCTGGACCGGGTGGTGACGCGGATCGTGGAGCTGCGCGGGGGACGGGCGGAATACTACAGCGGCAACTACTCCTTCTATGTGGAGGAGAAGGAGGCCAGGTATCAGCTCCAGCTCAAGCAGTACCGGCAGGAGCAGGCCAAGGTCCAGCAGCTCAGCTATACCATGGAGCGCATGAAGGGCTGGGGCATCAACAACCGCAGCCTCTACCGCCGCGCCATGAGCATCCAGAGCCGCATCGACCGCATCCAAAAGACCGAGCGGCCCACCAGGGAAAAGACCATGCGGGCGGGCTTTGGCCGGCGGGAGTTCCACGGGGACGAGGTGATGGTGCTGAAGGACCTGTGTATGGGCTTTGGGGACCGGACGCTGTTTTCGGATGTGAACCTGCTGGTCCAGGGCGGAGAGCATATCGCCCTCCTGGGGGACAACGGCACAGGCAAATCCACCTTTTTGAAGCTGCTTATGAAGGAGGAGCTGCCCACGGCGGGGAAAATCAAATTCGGGCCCTCTGTCAAGATGGCCTATCTGCCCCAGATCATCCACTTCGCCCATCCGGAGCGGTCGGTGCTGGACACCATGCTCTACGAGAAGAACTATTCCACCCAGACCGCCAGAAACCGGCTGGGAGCGTTCCTCTTTGAAGGGGAGGACGTGTTCAAGCCCGTGGCGGCCCTGTCCGGCGGAGAGCAGAGCCGTCTCAGGCTGTGTATGCTCATGGATGAGGAGATCAACCTGCTGATCCTGGACGAGCCGACCAACCATCTGGACATCGCCTCGCGGGAGTGGATCGAAAACGCCGTGGCGGAGTTCCCCGGAACGCTGCTGTTCGTGTCCCACGACCGGTACTTCATCGACCAGTTTGCCGACCGGATCTGGGAGCTGGA
>CAZBOR010000119.1:0-5754 GCA_964493585.1 uncultured Oscillospiraceae bacterium | reverse complement strand
GCCGTGGCCTGGTTGCCGCCGCCGCCCAGCGGCTCCAGGATCATCTGCACATTGGCCTCGCCGATGGAGCGGGCCGAAACGATGACCTGATTCCCATCGGGATAGAACACGAAGGACGCCTGGATGCCGGAGATATTGAGCAGCTCGTCGGCGGCCTGGGCCGCGATGATGCGGTCGGAGGTGTAGTCCAGGCCGCACAGGGCGATGTCACCCCGGTACAGCTCCGCGTGCTGCAATATCTCGTAGCGGGAGAGGGTGGATTTCAGGTCGTTCTGGAACAGCAGCTTCACCGCCACGGTGTCGGCCCCGCGCTTTCGGAGCCAGGCCGCCGCCTCAAAGGTCCGGGCGCCCGTGCGGACGGTGAAGTTCTTGGTGTCCAGCACGATGCCCGCCAGCAAGGCCATGGTCTCCTCCGGCAGCAGGTCCTCCCGCTCCAGCAGGTATTGGACCAGCTCCGTCACCAGCTCCGCGGCGGAGGAGGCGTATGGCTCGTGGAAGTTGAGAATGGCGTTGTCAATATAGTCCGCCGCCCTGCGGTGGTGGTCAATGACCGCGACCCTGGCGCAGTGCTCCAGAAAATACTTGGACTCCACCTGGTCGGGCCGGTTGGTGTCCACCACCACCAGGAGGCTGTCGTCATCGGAGTTGAGGGCGGCATTTTCCGCATTGGTGAAGCAGCCGCTGTACTCAGGCCGGGACTGGAGCTTTGCCAGCAGGGGCTTGGCGGAATTGCGCTCCAGGTCCATGAGGATACGGGCAGGACGGCCCAGCTTCCGGCAGATGGCCACGACGCCCGCCGCCGCCCCTAGGGCGTCGATGTCGGCGTTTTTGTGGCCCATGATGAACACGGAGGAGGACTGAGAGATCAGCTCCGACAGGGACCCGGCCATAACGCGGGATTTGACCTTGGTGCGGCGCTCGGCCTCCTGGGCGCGGCCGCCGTAGAAGGAGAAGTTGTAGCGGTCCTTGATGACCGCCTGGTCGCCGCCGCGGGAGAGGCTCATCTCCACGCTCAGGGAGGCGAAGTCGTAGTCCTCCTGGAGGGTCTGTCCGTCGATGCCCACGCCGATGGTCAGCGTGGCGGGCGTACCCAGATCATTGGTGACGGCGTGGACCGTGTCCAGGATGGAGAATTTGTCCTCGATGAAGTGGGGCAGCTCCCGCTGCTCAAACAGGAACAGATAGCGGTTGCGCTCCAGCTTTCTCAGGATGCCGCCGCCGGAGGCCCACGCGGTGATGGCGTCGTCCAGCCGTGCGGACATACTGGAGATGGCCCGGTCGGGCAGGTTGGAGGTCAGCTCGTCATAGTTGTCCACCAGAATGATGCTGACCACCAGCCGGGACAGGGAGAACTCGTCCTGGAGGTCCAGCAGCTCCGTCAGATCCACCCAGTAGAGCATGGCCGCCGCGTAGGGCGCGCCCTCCTCCTGGGGCCGGATCAGGTCGCCGTAGACCCGGTAACGGCAGCCCTCCCGTTCCGCCGGCTCCGGGCATTGGGTCTTGCCCTCGGAGAGCCAGGAGATGTCCAGGTCCGGAAAAATATCCGTGAGCTTTACCTCAAAGAGATTGTCGGCGGCTCCGGCGATCTGCAGAAATGCGTCGTTGCACCACATGATCTCGCCGCCGGTCAGATTCAGGATCAGCGCAGGCAGAGGGATGCTCATCCGCTCGTCGGAGACGGAATCCACAGAAAAGCTGGCGTCCTGGAGGTATTGGTTGACCTGGCGCTTCTGCCGGATCATGCGTATCCGGTAGTAGATGAAGATGCCGATGCTCGCGATGGTCACAAGTCCGGCCAGGACCGGCGGCATGGCGCACCAGCACACGACGCACAGCAGGGCCAGAAACACAAAATACACCAGCAGCCCCGGAGAAAACAGACGGGAAAGGGTCTTATTCCGATTCATAGCGTGCAACTCCATTCTTCCCCACGCGGGAACACCGATGTTCCCGGAGATTTTACTATTATAGCACAACCGGAGGCGTAAACACAACTGAAAAATGCACGAACTGCGGAAATCTTGGAAAAAGGACGCAGCCATCCGTCAAAGCGGCGGCTGTGCGGCGGGAATGGGGGCGGCGCCTTTGCGGGTACGAAGGGCGCTCTGTTGACGGCCCCAGGGGCAGTCCCGTTTTTGGGACTCACTCTCCGGTATACTTGTCTCATCCAAGCAGAAAGGGGCAAGTACCATGTATGAATTTCGCAACGTCAGAGGCCATGTAGAGGTATACGACCAGCGGGGACAATTCCTGTTTTCCGCCGACAACGAATGGGAGGCCCGACAGGAGCTGGAGGAAGAATAATTTTTCTTGGCTTTCCCGGCTGAATCGTGTATAATGTCCTGGGAGTGAGGCCCATGAACTACAAAATGACCGTCCAGTACGACGGAGGACGCTATGCCGGCTGGCAGCGTCAGGGGAACACGGAAAAGACCATCCAGGCCGTGCTGGAGCAGCGCCTGACCCAGCTCTTATCGGAGACTGTGGAGGTCCACGGCTCCGGCAGGACCGACGCGGGCGTTCACGCCCTGGGCCAGGTGGCAAGCTTCAAAACGACGCGGCGGCTGGACTGCGCCCAAGTGCTGCCGGAGCTGAACGCGGCGCTGCCCGGAGACATCGCGGTGACCCATCTGGAGATCGCGTCAGAGCGGTTCCACGCACGGCTCAACGCCAAGGAAAAGACCTATCGCTATACCGTGTGGAACAGTCCCATCCCGGATGTGATGGGCCGCCGGTATCAATATCAGGTGGCGGGGGTGCTGGACCTTCCGGCCATGGAGCGCGGCGCGGCGCTGCTGCTGGGGACCCACGACTTTCGCGGGTTTTCCACCGGCCACACGAAGAAGTCCACCGTCCGCTTCCTGAGGCAGGCGGACATACGCCGGGAGGGAGACCGGGTGGAGCTCTGGTTCACCGGCAACGGCTTTCTCTACAATATGGTCCGTATTATGGCCGGCACGCTGCTGGAGATCGGCCTTGGGACCCGCGACCCGGAGAGCATTTCCACCGTATTTCAGACCTGCGACCGGCAGTGCGCCGGCTTCACCGCGCCGGCCCAGGGGCTGTGTCTGATGCAGGTCCGCTATTGACAAATGATATTGGATTGGAGGAATCTATTATGCTGAATGAAGGCGATCTGGCCCCGCAATTCGCTCTTCCCGATCAGAACGGCAAAATCGTCCGTTCGGAGGAGCTGAAGGGCCATCCCTATGTGATCTACTTTTATCCCAAGGACTCCACTCCCGGCTGCACCAAGCAGGCTCTGGCCTATTCCGAGAATCTGGAGAAATTTCAAGCGGCGGGCTACGCGGTGTTCGGGGTCTCCAAGGACTCCGTGGCCTCCCACAAGAAATTTGAGGAGAAGTACGCCCTGACCATTCCCCTGCTCAGCGACCCGGAGCGCACGGCCATCGAGGGCTTCGGCGTCTGGCAGGAGAAGAAAAACTACGGCAAGGTCTCCATGGGCGTGGTCCGCAGCAGCTTTGTGGTGGACGAAAACGGCGTCGTTGCCATCGCCAACCCCAACGTCAAGGCCGCTCTGGACTGCCAGAAGGTCATGGAGCAGCTCGGACTGTGAACATCCAGATTTTCGGGGTGTCCAAATCCGCCGACACCCGGAAGGCGGAGCGGTATTTCAAGGAGCGGCGCATCCGCTTTCAATCCGTGGACCTGAAAAAATACGCCATGAGCGGCCGGGAGTTTGACAGCGTGCTCCGGGCCGTGGGCGGCATCGACCAGCTCATCGACTGGGCCGGAAAAAGCCCGGACCTGGACCTGCTTCGCTATATGGCCGGCGACGCGGACAGGGAGGACAGAGTGTTTGAAAACCAGATGCTGATGAAGCTGCCTGTGGTCCGCAACGGCAAGCAGGCCACCGTGGGCTACCGCCCGGAGGTCTGGGGAACATGGGAATGACGGAGCCGCGCCGCGTATGATGGCAGCGCCGGGTCGCCGGACCCGGAAACACGCAAGCAGCGGAACCGGAAGGGAGAAAGCAAATGCAATACATTCCTATCACGGATGGCAATATGGATGGACTGACCGCGCTCCACACCGGTTACAAGCTGGAGATCGGGGAGAAAAAACCATATCCTTTTGCCGGATACAGGGATGCGCCCGGACGCATCCTTCAAGCCATTCCGGAGCGGCTCCGGGAGAAGCGGAAGGCGGCGTTCCCCGATGCTTAAAATCTCAGGTCTGCGGCTCCGGCCCGGAGAGCCGGAATCCCGGCTGCTGGAAAAGGCCCGCCGGGAGCTGGGCGTGGAGCCGAAGGGCTTTGTGGTGCTGCGCCGCTCCGTGGACGCCCGCAGGAAAAACGACATCTCGCTGGTCTACGCCATCGCGGTGGAGGTCCCCCACGAGGCCCAGATCCTGAAGCGCTGCCGCAGCAAACGGGTGTCGGTCTATCAGGCGCAGTCCTATGCCTTTCCCGCCGCACGGCTGCGGCTGGCCCGGCGGCCGGTGATCGTCGGCATGGGACCGGCGGGGCTGTTCTGCGGCCTGATGCTCTCCAGAGCGGGCGCGAGGCCCATTCTGCTGGAGCGCGGGAAGGACGTGGACAGCCGCACGGCGGATGTCCGGCGCTTCTGGGAAAGCGGGGACCTGGACCCCGGCAGCAACGTGCAGTTCGGCGAGGGCGGCGCGGGTACCTTTTCCGACGGGAAGCTGAATACCGGCGTCAACGATCCCCGTATGCAGTTCATTCTGAAGGAGCTGGCGGACCACGGCGCGCCCAGGGAGATCTGCTATGACGCCGCGCCCCATGTGGGGACGGATCTGCTGCGCCAGGTGGTAAAGCGGATCCGGGAGGAGCTGCTCTCCCTGGGCGCGGAGGTGCGGTTTGAGCACCGGCTTACGGGCCTCAGCGTCTCCGGGGGACAACTGACCGGGCTGGAGGTCACGGGGCCGGAGGGACCGTACCGTCTGGACACCGGCACGGCGGTGCTGGCGGTGGGCCACAGCGCAAGGGATACCTTTGAGCTGCTCCACGCCTCAGGGATACCCATGCAGCAGAAGCAGTTTGCCATGGGCGTCCGCATCGAGCATCTCCAGCGGGATATGGACCTCAGCCAGTACGGTGCGCCGCGAGGCGTCCTGCCCGCCGCCTCCTATAAGCTCTCCTGCCATCCCGATACGGGACGCGGCTGCTTTTCCTTCTGCGTATGTCCCGGAGGGTCCGTGGTGGCGGCAGCCTCGGAGCCGGGACGGCTCTGCACCAACGGCATGAGCAATCACGCCAGGGACAGCGAAACCATCAACGGCGGTCTGCTGGTCGGCGTCGGCCCGGAGGATTTCGGGTCCGGGCATCCTCTGGCGGGGATGTATATGCAGCGGCGTCTGGAGGAGGCGGCGTTCACCCTGGGCGGCGGGAATTACCATGCCCCCTGCCAGCGGGTGGAGGATTTTCTGATGCGCCGTCCCTCCGCCGGACCGGGGCGCGTGACGCCCTCCTACCGTCCCGGCGTCACATGGACCGATCTGCACCGGTGTCTGCCGCGCTGCATCACCGACACCCTGGAGGCGGCCATCCCGATGCTGGGACAGCGGCTCCACGGCTTTGACCACCCGGACGCGGTGCTCACCGCGGTGGAGAGCCGCAGCTCCAGCCCGGTCCGCCTTCCGCGGGACCGGACGGGGCAGAGCGCCGTGCGGGGCCTCTATCCCTGCGGCGAGGGCGCGGGCTACGCCGGCGGCATCATGTCCGCCGCCGCCGACGGCATCCGTATCGCCGAGCGCATCTGCGAGAATCTATGA
>CAZBOR010000118.1:0-5871 GCA_964493585.1 uncultured Oscillospiraceae bacterium | reverse complement strand
ATCTCCGTGGGATGGTTGTGGGTTTCGTTTTTGAACATCAGCAGCCAGTCCTGGATTTCCCCCTCCACCTCGGCGTCCACATGGACGGAGCAGGCGTTGACCTCCTCGGACTCGTCCAGGTTTTTCAGAATACCGCGCTTTTTGAGCACCTTGGCCGCCAGCGTCCCCATGTCCATGAGGGTGATGGGCCGGGAATCCGCCTTGTCGCCGTAGACCTCTCTGCGGCAGCTCAGATAGCTGTCAAAGGCGGCGCGGACCCGGCTGTCAAACAGGGTCGCCGCGTCGATATGGGTGGAAAAGGTCGTGTGGCGGCAGTGGTCGGACCAGTAGGTATCCACCACCTTCAGCTCCGTGATGGTGGGGTCCCGGCGCTCCTCGTTTTTGAAGTAGCTCTGGAAGAATTTGAGGTCGTCCAGATCCATGGCAAGGCCATAGCGCTCCAGATAGTCGGGCAGAGCCGCCTCCTCCGCGTCCCTAAAGCCCGTCAGGACCGCCACCTCCGTGGGGATGGCATAGGTCTGCGCCAGGGTCTCCGGCTTTTCCAGACCGGCCTGTCTGGACTCCACCGGGTTGATGACATAGCCGCGTATCTTCTCCAGATCGCTCTCCGTCAGCTCCCCATACAGGGCGTAGACCGTGGCGGCGGAGATCAGGGGCCGTTCGCCGCAGGTCAGGATGCCGATGCACTGGGCGCAGGAGTCCGCCCGCTGGTCAAACTGTCCGGGCAGAGCCTCCACCGCCAGAAGGGTGCAGTCCCCCAGGTCCGGAAGCTCCTCGTCATAGCAGTTATCCACCATCGGCTCGGAAAAGACCGTCTGCCGCGCCTGCGTGTAGACCGCGGGAGAGATGCCCTGGGCATCGTAGCGGCGGAAGAGGCGCAGGGCCGTCAGGGATGCCAGTCCGAGCTGCTCCTGTAGATTTTTAAGGAGGCTGTCCGCCTCCACTTGAAAGCCGGGGCGTTTTTCCACAAAACAGCGAAATACTTGATCCATCGTATATACCTCCATTGATTTAGCCGCCATTGATATGGATGCTTGTGATATGGTAGAACAGGTTGTCCGGGGAGGGATCCAGCCCCGTGAACATACCGCGCGTGGTGAACACGGCGTTGTTGAGGAACAGCACCGGGCAGAGATAGCCGCGCTCCATGATCCGTTCATAGAGATCGTAGCGGTTTCCGCTGTTCTCCAGCGCGTCATACAGCAGTCCGTCCAGCTCGCTGCCGCCGGTGAAGGCCCCGTAGCACAGACTGCCTCCCGCTGTCAGCAGCGGGCGCAGGTCGAAGTCCGGCTTGAGGCAGACCTCGCCGTAGTAGAGGTCCCAGTCCAGGCGGTTGAGATAATAGGCGAACTCATCGGCGTCCACGGCGTTGATGGTCACGGTGAAGCCAACCTCCTCAAGCTGCTGCGCCACCAGCTTGGCCGCAGCGGTCCGGTTGAGGTTGCCGTCCTGGAGCAGCAGCGTGATGCTGTTATAGGCGGGAGCGGCAGACGCCGCCGCCTCCGTCTCCCCGGCGTCCTCTTGCTCCTGGTCCTCCAGTGTACTGTCCTCTGCGGTCTCCTCCCCGCGCTCCGTTCCGAAGCTGTCGGGAAGCTGGAACACACCGGATTCCAGCAACTTATTTCTGGCATCCAGGGCGGAGGTGTACGCAAACTCCTGGGCCAGATCCTCGTCATAGACGGTGCTGGAGGGCGGGGCGGGCAGCACGGCGGCATCGGCAAAGTTGTGATAGACGGACTCCGCGATCAGCGACCGGTCGATGGCATAGGTGATCGCCGCACGGGCCTCCGCGTTGGAGAAGATGTCGGAGGTGAAATTGAAGCCGATGTACTGCATGACCGTGCCGCGGCTGTTCCAAAGCTCATAGTCGCAGTGGAACGTCGCCGCAGTGGAGGAGATGGGGTTGTTATAGACGAAGTGGACGTTGTCGATCTCAAAGTTGTCCCTGGTATCCTCGGCGGAGGCGCTGGCGTACAGATTCACGGTCTGGAAATTCAGCGAATCCGCCCCCTGCCACCACTGGGGATTTACCAGCAGGGTGCTGCCGTTACGGACGAAGGGGCCGGTCCCCGGCGGCGCCACGGAGCTGGAGTAGCTGGGGACGATGGGA
Organism: uncultured Oscillospiraceae bacterium; assembly: GCA_964493585.1. GTDB lineage: Bacteria > Bacillota > Clostridia > Oscillospirales > Oscillospiraceae > HGM13006. The sequence continues at coordinate 3,761 of CAZBOR010000118.1, read as the reverse complement.
AAGGTCAGAAGGCAGGGCAGCCGGTCATTACAATTCCGAAGCGTCACCGTCACCGTGTCCATATCGGACGCATAGTAGGAGGAGATGTCGGTAAAGCGGCTGGAGTACAGGTCCGACTCCTCCGCCCGCTGCATGGAGTAGACCACGTCGTCGGCGGTGAGCGTCTTGCCGTTGGAGAACACAGCGCTCTGCAGCGAAAGGGTATAGGTGAGGCCGTCATCGGAGATCGTATAGCTGCTGCACAGCACATTCTCCGCCTCAAACTCGGTGTTCATGGTGAACAGGCCCTCATAGATGAGCTGCATCACCGCCCGGTTTTCCATGCCGATGCAGGAAAAGGGATCCCAGCCGTAGCTTTCATTATAGGGCATGGAGAAGGAGCCGTTCCCGGAAACCTCCTCACTGGGGACCGCCTCGACAACAGACGCGGCCAGCTCCGTGGAATCCACCAGGGAGCCGAAGGTACTGTCTCCGGCGGAGACCTCCTCCCTGTCGCCGCAGCCGGCAAGCAGTCCCACGGTCAGCGCCAGCGCCAGCAGCAACGCGGCCGTCCGGCGGCTCATGCGGGTCCTCCCGCCACGATCACAGCGGCCAGGGACCCGCGCCGGTCCCCGCACCGCCGGTGGGACCAGAAGGTATCCGGGTCGCAGGCGGTACAGAGGGGACTGACGTCGATGTGGGATACCCCGGCCTTTTCCAGGAAGATACGGTTGATGGCCTTCAGGTCCACATGGTATTTCTCTCCGTGCCGGGTGACGGCTCCATCGGCCTCATGGCCCAGGGCCGCGTACATGGCCTCCGGCACGTCATGGTCTGTCTCAAAGCAGCACCTGCCGATGCAGGGACCCAGCGCGGCGTACAGGTCCTCCGGCCGGGAGCCGAGACGCTCCATCATGGCCTGGGCGGTCTTTCCGGCGATGCCCAAAGCGGTGCCGCGCCAGCCCGCGTGGCAGGCGCCCACGGCTCCTGTCCTGCGGTCCTCCAGAAGAATGGTGCCGCAGTCGGCGGAATAGACGAACAGGGCCGTGCCGGGAACATCGGTAATCAGTCCGTCGGCCTCGTAGTCCGTGTGCGTGTACAGGCCCTTGCCCCAGTCGTCGGCGGTGACGGTGCGAATGTCATCCCGATGGACCTGCACGGAGCAGACCGCCCTCTGCGGGTCAAATCCGATGGCATGGCCCAGGATTGCGTAGTTCTTCTCCACGTTTTCCCAACGATCCCCGCGCCGCACCCCCAGGTTCATGGAGGCGAAGATCCCCGTGGAAACGCCGCCCAGCCGGGTGGTGAAGCCGTGGGCGCTTTGCAGGGTGCTGCTCTGATAGCACAAAAGGCCGTCTTGTCTCAGTTCGTAAAAGCTCATGGCGCCTCCTCAGGACTGCGTGTTTTTCCCGGCCGCCAAATCCTTGTCCAGGCAGCAGTTCTTGTATTTTTTCCCGGAACCGCAGGGGCATGGCTCGTTGCGGCCCACCTTGATTTTCTTCTTCACCGGCGTCTTTTTCACGGTTTTGTCGTCCCCGGCGTTGGCGGCAGTGACCTTGGCCACCTTCTCCCGCTTCAGAGTTTCGTTTTTCTGGATGCGGAACAGGAACAGCCGCCGTGTGGTTTCCTCCTGGATGGCCCGAATCATGTCCTCAAACATGGCGTAGCCCTCTCGCTTGTACTCCACCACCGGGTCGTTCTGGCCGTAGGCCCGGAGCACAATGCCCTGGCGCAGATCCTGCATGGCGTCGATCTGCTCCATCCAGTATTCATCCACCACCCGCAGCAGGATCACCCGCTCCGCCTCCCGCATGAGCGGAGCACCGTAGACGACCTCCTTGGCGGCGTAGACCTTGTCGCTCAGGCCCATGACCGTTTCCAGCAGGCTGTCCGGGGTAATCTCCGACAGCTCCCGGTCGTCGGGGGCGTAGGCGCCCTTGGGGAAGTAGAGGCCCTCCATGGTTTTCAGAATGGAATCCAGCTCCTCCCGGCTCTCCAGATAGCCCTTTTCGCCCATGACGGCGTGGATCTCCGCCGAGAGCACCGTGCTCCGCATATTGCGGAGGGAGGTCTGGAGGTCCTCGCCGTCCAGGACCTGCTGGCGCTGGCCGTAAATGACCTTCCGCTGGGTGTTCATCACGTCGTCGTACTCCAGGACGTTCTTCCGGGTCTGGAAGTTGAGGCCCTCCTTCTTCTTCTGGGCGTTTTCAATGGCCCCGGAGAGGATCTTCTGGTCGATGGGCGTGTCCTCGTCCAGCCCCAGGCGGTCCATCATGTTGGAGACCCGCTCAGACCCGAACAGGCGCATCAGGTCGTCCTCCAGGCTGATATAGAACCGCGTTTCGCCGGGGTCCCCCTGGCGGCCGGACCGTCCGCGGAGCTGGTTGTCGATGCGCCGGGATTCGTGGCGCTCGGTGCCAATGACAAACAGGCCGCCGGCCTGCCGGACCTGTTCCGCCTCCTGCGCGGTGACGGCGTGGTATTTCTCATAAAGCTCGCCGTAGGCGGCACGGGCGGCGAGGATATTCTCGTCCTCCGTGTCGGCGTAGGAGGTGGACTCCAGGATCAGCTCCTCCTCCATGCCCTGCTTTCTCAGATCGTTTTTCGCCAGGAACTCCGGGTTGCCGCCCAGCATGATGTCGGTGCCGCGTCCGGCCATGTTGGTGGCGATGGTGACGGCCCCCAGCTTGCCGGCCTGGGCGACGATCTCCGCCTCCTTCTCATGGTGCTTGGCGTTGAGGACGCTGTGCGCTATGCCCTCCTTTTTCAGGAGCTTGGAGAGCATCTCCGATTTTTCGATGGAAATGGTGCCGACCAGCACGGGCTGGCCCTTTTCGTGGGCCTCCCGGATCTGCGCGATGACCGCCCGGAATTTGCCCGCCTCGGTCTTGTATACCACATCCGGGTGGTCCACCCGGATCACAGGCTTGTTGGTGGGGATCTCGATCACGTCCAGCTTGTAGATCTGCATGAACTCGTCCTCTTCGGTGAGGGCGGTACCGGTCATGCCGGAGAGCTTGTCATAGAGCCGGAAGAAGTTTTGGAAGGTGATGGTGGCCAATGTCTTGGACTCGTTGGCCACGTCCACATTTTCCTTGGCCTCGATGGCCTGGTGGAGGCCCTCGGAGTACCGGCGGCCATACATGAGGCGGCCCGTGAACTCGTCCACAATGATGACCTGGCCGTCCTTCACCACATAGTCGATGTCCCGCTTCATCACGCCGCGGGCCTTCAGGGCCTGGTTGACGTGGTGGGCGATGGTGGTATTCTCCGGGTCGGAGAGGTTTTCAATGCCGAAGAACGCCTCGGCCTTCTGAATGCCGGAGGCGGTCAGCGTCGCCACCCGGTCCTTTTCGTTGACAATGTAATCGCAGTCCAGATCGTCCTGAGACTCCTTATCGTCGGTGTCCGCAAAGACCTTGCGCCGCATCCGGGACACCAGGGCGTCCGCCTGGGTGTAGAGCGCCGAGGACGCCTCGCCCTTGCCGGAAATGATAAGCGGCGTCCGGGCCTCGTCGATGAGGATGGAGTCCACCTCGTCCACGATGGCAAAGCTGTGGCCGCGCTGGACCATCTCGGATTTATAGGTGGCCATATTGTCCCGGAGATAGTCAAAGCCCATCTCGTTGTTGGTGCCGTAGGTGATGTCGGCGGCGTAGGCCTCCCGGCGCTGCTGGTTGGTCAGGCCGTGGACGATCAGGCCCACGGTGAGGCCCATATAGCGGTATACCTTGCCCATCCACTCGGAGTCGCGCTTGGCGAGGTAGTCGTTGACGGTGACG
>CAZBOR010000117.1:0-5878 GCA_964493585.1 uncultured Oscillospiraceae bacterium | reverse complement strand
GGCGACAGCGACACGCTGGCGGCCATCACCGGCTCCATCGCCGAAGCCGCCTACGGCATCCCGCAGTGGATCGCCGACAGGGCATGGACCTATCTGGACGAGCCGCTGAAGGAGGTATGCCGCCGCTGGCGCCGGGAGATGGCGGCGCAGGAACATTAAGCGGGAGGTTCCCCATCCGCAGGAGTGGCAACGATTTCCCACAATGGCGCGGGAAAACGGGCCGGAGGATGTATCCCCCTGACCCGTCCCTTCGGCTTTCTATTTAAGACAAGACGGCAGCGGCCAAGGCCGCTGCCGCAAGTTCAACTGATGAGCCGCCGCGTTTTCCACCGTCCGGTCAGGAAGAACACTCCGCCCACAAAGAACGGCACATACCCGGCGATCGCGTTGCCCAGCCAGAATCCCATGATCCCCATATTCAGACCCAGCCCCAACAGCAGCGCCATGCCGATGCGGCAGACCACGCCGTCCAGCAGTCCCACCGTCAGATTGAGCTTTGCGTTCCCGCAGCCGTTGATTAGAGCGAAAAACGGAGAGCGCATCCCAAAGCCCAGATAGAGCAGCACCGACACCGGAACATAGGTCATCGCCATGTCCAGCACCTCCGGGTCGGAGTTGAAGATGCCGAAGATGGTCCTGGGGAAGAACACGGTCAGCAGGGAGAGCAGAATGGCAAAGGCCATGTCAAAGATAAACGACACGCCGACAATCCTGGGGACCCGGTTGTACTTCTCCGCGCCGATATTCTGTCCCACCATGGACGCTCCGGCGGTGGACAGGGCGTTTGTGACCACGGCGGTAATCGCCGCCAGCTTGTTGCCGACGCCCGTGACGGCGGAGGCCACCACGCCATAGGCGTTGATATAGGAGTTCACAACCATCTGGGAGATGGAGATGGCCGCTGACTGGAGACACATGGGAACGCCCAGCTTCACCAGCCGGGGCAATACCTCCATGTCCGGCTTGAAGCTCGCCAGCTTGAAATCAAACCCCAGCGCGTCCCGGCGGCGATAGAGATAGATGATGGCCCAGATAAAGCTGACGCCCTGGCCGATGACCGTGGCCAGCGCCGCGCCAAAGGGTCCGAGATGGAATACCGCCACAAACAGCAGGTCCAGCACCAGATTGACCACGGTTGCCACGGTGATAAACAGGAAGGGCCGCTTGGAGTCGCCCATGCCCCGCAGAATTGCGCTGACCAGATTGTAGCCGTAGATAAAAATCAGGCCGAAAATACAGGTCAGGGCGTACTGGCGGGTGTATTGCAGGCTCTCCTCCGGGGTGTTCAGCCACCGGAGAAAGGTGTCCAGCAGGAGCCCGCAGACAATACTCAGCACCACGGCGGCCGCGCCCAAAAGCGTGAACATGGTGCCGATGGTCCCCTTGACCCGCTCCCGGTTGCCCGCGCCGATGTACTGGGACAAAATGACCTGTCCCGCGTTGGCGAAGCCCATGGCCAGGAAGGTCAGCAGGTGCAGAAAGTCGCCGCCGATGGACACCGCCGACAGCCCCGCCTTTCCCACAAATTGGCCGATGACGATCATATCGACCATATTGTAAAAGGTCTGAAGCAGATTCGACAGCAGCAGAGGGAACGCGAAAACCAGCAGCAGCCGCGTTACGCTGCCCTCTGTCAGATTCCGGATCATGGTTTTTTCGTTTTGCATATCACTTTCCAGCTCACTTTACACATCTTGGAATTTATCCTCATGCCGGTTCTTGGAAAACAGGCTGAAAACCCTTTTATCGCGCCGCATACAATATTATTATATCAGAATGTCGCGGCAAAGTCAAATGTGCAGCGGGCAGCGCGTCTGTGCGGGCCGCCCGGATTTTTTTCGCGTATCACGGAGTTACACTTGACATCTTCCTACAGAATCCGGTATAGTAGCATCATACATCTTTTCGCCTGTCCGGGCAGCCGCGGCGCCATATTTCAAAGAGGGATCGCTATGAAAAAACCATCGCAAAAACAAGTCCTGTACACCGTGGCCAACGGACTGTGCGCCCTGCTGCTCTCCGGCGGGATCATGCTCCTGGCGATCCGGATCCAGCCAAACGGCTTTTCCTCCATGCTGTCGGCGTTTGCCGCGCAGAAGCTGCTGCCGGTGCTGAACCTCCTTCCGATCTTTCTGATGCTTGTGTGCCTTGGCGCGCTGTTTCGTAATGTATTCTGGGGCGCGTCGCTGCTCAACGTGCTGGTCTGCGGATGCTCCATCGCCAACCGGCTGAAGGTCGAGCTTCGGGACGAGCCTCTGTTCCCGCGGGATTTTCTGCTGCTCCGGGAGGCGGAACAGGCGGTCAAAAGCTATGATGTCCAGCTCCCGCTGAACATTCTCGCCGCCGTTCTGGCTGTGACCGTCCTGCTGGCTGTACTGGGCGTTTTCTACCGGAAACGGGTGCAGGAAAAGCCGGTCCATGTCTGGCCCCGTCTGCTCCTGGCGGCATCCAGCGCCGCCATATTGTGCATCCTGACCCTGACGGTGTTTGCCTCCACCACCCTGTATTATTCCTTTGACTGCACAAATTCCTATAATATCGCAGGGACCTATGACGAATATGGATTCCCCTACAGCTTCTTCCATTATATCACCGCCAACTCTGTGGAGCGTCCGGAGGGCTTCGACCTGGAAACGGCCAGGGCCTGGGACAGCGCAGAGGGTACGGAGGCAGACGGCGGGGCAGCGCCGGTCCATGTCATCATGGTCATGGACGAGGGCTTTTCGGACCTGACGGACTACGGTATGTTCTCATTTTCCGAGGAGGACGACCCGCTGGCCTTTTTCCACACCTTACAGCAGGACGCCCACGCCGTCACCGGGCACACCGTGGTGCCGAACTTCGGCGGCGGCACGGCGAACACGGAGTTTGACGTTCTGACGGGGATGCAGGCCGCCGCCCTTTCCAGCGCGGCCACATCGGCGTTTGACGCGGTCTCCCGGAATCTGGACAGCCTGTTCCGCGTATACCGGAGCGCCGGATATGTGACAGGCTATCTGCATCCCGGCTACACCTGGTTCTATAACCGGCAGAATGTCTATCAGCGGCTGGGCGCGGACAGCATGGTCTTTTATGAGGACATGACGGACCGGGTGACAAAGGGTACCTGGGTCACGGACGACTACGTTGCGGACCGCATTCTGCTGGCCTTTGAGGAGGCCGTGGCGGACGGTGATCTGCTGTTCCAATACACCACGACCATCCAGAACCATATGTCCTATACGGCGGACAAATACGGCGAGGACTATGTGTTCCCGGATATTTCCGTCACCGTCCCGCTGTCCGAGGAGGCGGAGACCACGCTGAAGGTCTATGCGGAGGGCGTTCGGGACGCGGACGCCATGCTGGAGAAGCTGGTGGGCTATTTTTCCGAGGCGGAGGAGCCGGTGGTGCTGGTATTCTGGGGCGACCATTTTCCGAATCTCGGCTCCAGCCTCTCCTGCTATCAGGAGCTCGGCGTTTTGGATACACTGGAATACCCGTTCCAGCTCTATGCCACGCCCTTTGTGATCTGGACCAATGACGCGGGAGCCGAGGCCCTGGATTGGGAAAACGCCATCGACCGTCTGGACCTGCCGGAAAACGGGTATCTGTCCGCCAGCTTCCTTGGGGCGGCGGTGCTGGAGCTGTGCGGGCTGGGCGACAGCACCTCCTGGTACGCCTTTTTGAATCAGCTCCGCCGGACGCTCCCGGTGGTCTGGTATGACGCCGGCTATCTGGACGCCGACGGGAACCTCCTGGACACCTTGACAGAGGAGCAGCAGCGGCTGATCTCCCAATGGCGCTGCTGGAGCTACTATAAGCTGAAGTACAAGGAGATATAAACTACGGGAAGGAGCCGTTTTCTGTGGAAATCAGCAAGGAACGGTCCAGCTACTGGGATAACGTAAAGGCGGTGCTTATATTCCTGGTGGTTCTGGCACACTATTTCGGATATGGCTTTGTCTACGGGGAAACCTCCGACGGCCTCTGGGATCTGCCCAACGGGATCTACGGATTTATCTATATGTTCCATATGCCGCTGTTCGCCTTTGTCTCCGGCCTGTTCTCCAAGAATCTGGAGAAGGCGCGGGATACCGCCTTCTCCCGGCTTCTGCTGCCCTATGTGTTGTTCAATGCTCTTTGTGTACTGATGAACCGGCTGCTCTGGCACGTGCCGCTGACCAATCCGGTATTCGATCCGTACAACCATATGTGGTATCTGTTCGCTCTGTTTCTCTGGCGCTATACGGCCAGGGACGTCTGTAAAATCCGGTGGAGCTGGCTGTGGGCGCTGGTCTTTTCCGTGTTCTGCGCGGCGTTTACGCCGGGGATGGACTGGCTTCTGATTTCCCGCGCCATTCTATTCTGGCCGTTTTTCCTGCTGGGCGTCACTCTGAGTACGGAGCAGGCCCAAAGGGTCCGGCGGCTGCCAAAGCTCCTCTGCGCGGCAGTGCTGCTGCTGGCCCTGGCCGCGGCGGTGGCGCTGAGGCATTACGACCTGTGTACCACCTTCCAGCTATGCTTTATCCCCAGAACCTTCGCGCACAATCTGTCCGGGCTGCCGGAGCTGTGCGTGCTGCTCCTGAGGTATCTTGTCGCGTTCGTCCTCGGCGTCTGCGTTCTCAACCTGGTCCCGGACAAAGCGTGCCGCTTCACGCGGATTGGGCAGAACACCCTGGTGATCCTGCTCCTGCACAGTCTGCCGGGGCTTCGGAACCTGATGAACGCGCTCAACCCCTTCCCGGAGAATGTACCCTGGACCATGCTCTGGTGTACCATATGGGCGGTCCTGGCCACGCTGCTGTTCGGGAACCGGTATGTGACGCGGGCCTATCAGGCGCTCATGGACCGGATCGCCGGGCTGTTTCCCAGGGCCATCCGGAAATAGACGGGAACATCCGAAAAAGGCAGAAAATCAGGAGGCTCTCCACACTGTGGGGAACCTCCTGATTTGATTGCTTTCCTGCCAAGACGGCGATGCAAGCCGTCTGGAACGGGTATCAGTCCTGCCTGCTTCCGAAAAGTCTGTCCCAGAAGCCGATCACCAGACATACCGCGCCGGCGAAGGTCAGGGCTGCGCCGACGATCTTCAAAACAAAGCGTGCGGTTTTCATAAAGCTCCTCCTTTACAGTTTCTTGATGCGGAACCAATATTCATAGGTTTCGGCAAAGCCGAGCTGGTCATACATGGCTCTGGCGCCGAAGTTGTCCGAAAGCACCTGGAGATAGGCGGTATCGCAGCCACGGCGGGCGCCGTCATTCATGATCGCGGTACAGATGTCCCGGCCCAAACCCCGGCGGCGGCAGGCCTCGTCCACAAAGATGTCGTACATCCCCACATGGCCCCGCTCCAGGACGCCCAGGCCGCAGGCCACCATTTTTCCCTGCTCCACCACTGACGCCGCCGCAATCGGCATGGCGATGCTTTTGAGCATCCGGACCGCCGCCGCCCGCTGGCTGTCCGATGTGCCGTTCATGGTTAGAAAGCCGTCCAGCCAGCCGTCCGTCATTACCCGTTCCACCGTCACCTGGGCGTTGGTCCGGCCCGGAGAGGCGTCCAGACCGCGCACGAAGATATTGCCGTCCCGTTCCGTGGCATAGCCGCGCCCATCCAGCAGCGTCTGACACGCATCGCGCTGCCGGGGGTCCATGCCATCGTGGAGCTTGAAAATGGCCCGGCCAAGGCCGGAGCTCTGATAAAGCCCCTCCACATACTCGATTTTCTCCGCCGCAGGCAGCGACTCCGGGTACATGGGATTGGCGCAGTTGACGCGGTAGGTGAAGCCGCCGCCGAAGCGCACGCTCCAGCCGTCGTACATCAGCGTCTGCAGCGCCGGGAACGCATTGGTTTGCAGCTCCTCATAGAAGGCAATTTCCTGTTGGTTCATTGGAATCA
>CAZBOR010000116.1:0-5986 GCA_964493585.1 uncultured Oscillospiraceae bacterium | reverse complement strand
ACATCAGGAAGCGAGGGCTGTCTGTGCATAAAATCTACCTGGACAACGCGGCGACGACCTTCCCCAAGCCCCGGGAGGTGTCTGAAGCGGTCTATCAGTATATGACCCAGTCGGGCTGCAACATCAACCGGGGCTGCTACGGCGACGCCTACTCGGCGGCGGAGGCCGTTTATGAGACCAGAATGTTCCTCTGCCGTCTGTTCCACGGGGACGATCTGAAAAATGTGGTCTTTACCAAAAACGTGACGGAGAGCCTGAACGTGCTGCTAAAGGGATTCCTCCGTCCCGGCGACCATGTGCTGGTCTCCGCCATGGAGCACAACGCGGTGATGCGCCCCCTGGTTCAACTGGAAAAGCGGGGCGTTTCCTTTTCGCGCATTCCCTGCGAAAGGGACGGCACGCTGCTGACGGAAGCCATGGAGGGTCTGCTGCGGCCAAACACCCGGGCCGTGGTCATGACCCACGCCAGCAACGTCTGCGGCACCCTCCTTCCCCTGGAAGCGGTGGGCGGGTTCTGCCGGAGACATCATCTGAGGTTCTTTGTGGACGCAGCGCAAACCGCCGGAGTCTGCCCCATTGACATGGAGGAGCTGCACATTGACGCCCTGGCCTTCACCGGCCACAAGGGGCTGCTGGGCCCCCAGGGAACCGGCGGCCTTCTGCTGCGTTCCGGCCTGGAATCGGAGCTTGACCCGCTGCTGTCCGGCGGGACCGGGAGCGCCAGCCACACCGAGGAGATTCCGGCCTTTATGCCGGATCGCTTTGAGCCGGGCACCCTGAACCTGCCCGGAATCATGGGCCTTCGGGCCGGATTGCTCTGGCTGGACGCCACGGGGATGGAGCGGATTCGGGCCCACGAGCTGGATTTGACCCAGCAATTCCTGGATGGAGTGCAGCCGCTGGAGGCTGAGGGTCTGCTCCGCCTGGTTGGAAAGCCGGGGCGCCAAGGCCGCATCGGGGTTGTGTCCCTTCAAACCGCCGGGGTGGATCTGTCCGAGGCGGCGGATCGTCTGGATCGGGATTACGGCATCATGGCCCGGGTGGGGCTGCACTGCGCCCCCTCCGCCCATAAAGCCCTGGGAACCTTTCCCACCGGGACCATCCGCTTTTCCTTCGGATGGTGGAATACGGCGGAGGAGGTTCAGGCCGCAGTCCGGGCGCTGGGGACAATCTGCCGCGGCGCATCCGCCGGGGAAAAATGATCCCCCGCCGCAAAATCCCCTGCCGACGGGGAATCCTGAAAATGTGAAAGAGGGACACTCTGATTCAACCGGCAAGAACTGGCGGCGAGAGAGCATTCGTCGGATAAAGGCGCGAAAACCCGGGAATCCTTCCTGTATTTCAGGTTTGCGCAACGCATTTCCGGGGGCAAAGAGCCGCCGACGATTGATTCAGAGAGCCCATAGAAAGGAGATTTCCATGACGCCTGAAAAATTACTTCAAGAGGCCGCGCAAATCCACGAGATCCTCGTGAACGAGCGGCGAACCCTGCACCGGAATCCCGAAACCGGTTTTGAATTGAGCAACACGGTTTCCTTTGTCAAGCGGGAGCTGACAGACATGGGGATTCGTCCGGTGGACTGCGGCCGGGCGGGGGTCCTGGCGCTCCTGGGCGGCAAAAAGCCGGGAAAGGTGTTCCTCCTGCGGGCGGATATGGACGCTTTGCCCATCCGGGAGGAGGCAGATGTGCCCTTCGCCTCCTCCAACGGCAGGATGCACGCCTGCGGCCACGATATGCACACCGCCATGCTGCTGGGGGCGGCAAGGCTCCTGAAAGCCCGGGAGGAGGACATCGAGGGCACAGTCAAGCTGATGTTTCAACCGGCCGAGGAGATTTTTGAAGGCTCTGAGGACATGATCGCGTCCGGGTTGCTGGAAAATCCCAAGGTCGATGGGGCGCTGATGATCCACGTCATGGCCGGGATGCCGTTTCCCGCCGGCACTGTGATCGTTTCCGCCCCCGGCGTCAGCGCCCCGGCTGCGGATTATTTTGAAATCAGGGTGCAGGGCAAGGGATGCCATGGCTCTATGCCGAATACCGGGATCGACCCGCTGACGGCGGCGGCCCATATCCTGATTGCCTTGCAGGAAATCCAGGCCAGGGAGCTTGCCCTGGACGACCGGGCCGTTTTGACCATCGGCACCATGCGCGGGGGGACGGCGGCCAACGCCATTCCGGACACCGTCACCATGGGCGGAAGCCTCCGCACCTTTGACGAGGGGACCCGGGCGCTGATAAAAAACCGGCTGACCGAGATTGCCACAGGTACCGCCCGGGTCTTTCGGGCGGAGGCTTCCGTCGTGTTCGGCGGGAGCTGTCCAACCCTGGTCAACGACCCGGAGCTGTCCGCCTGCGCGGAGCGGTATATGAAGGAGCTGCTGGGGCGGGAGCGGGCGTTTTCCGTGGCCGAGATGAATGCCCAGGGCGGCCAGACGGCATCAAAGACCGCAGGCTCAGAGGATTTTGCCTATGTCAGTCAAAGGGTGCCGTCCATTATGCTGGCCCTGGCCTCCGGCCAGCCGGAGAAGGGCTATTGCTACCCCCAGCATCATCCCATGGTGAAATTTGACGAAAGCGTCCTCTCCACCGGCAGCGCGGTTTACGCCTATTCCGCCCTGCGCTGGCTGGAGGAACACCGGGAGTAACGCAGTTCCCCTCACGCATTTGCTCAGCGTTTCCCTGGCCGCCGCAGAAGAAATCCTTCTGCGGCGGCCATTTTTTGACAGGCTGCCCCGGGGTTCAGTTCCAGGGATCGTCCTTCCAGCCCCCGTCCTGGGGCGGCTGGTTCTGCCAGTCGTCCTGGCCGCCGGAACCGGGATGATAGGGCGGCGGATTGCCGCCGTTTTCATAGGCGGACCTCCGTGCCGACAGATCCCGCCGGGCAAAATCATAGAAATAGACCTCCGCAAGCTGCATATACGCTGTCAGCCAGATGCCCAGGGGCAGGTAGGCCGCGAACGCCAGAACCTGGGTGAGCACCTCGCCAATCACGGTGAGATTGCCGAAAACGGCCATTCCGATTGCGGCGCCGATCTCAGAGCAAGCGCTGACCAGGAGCCCCCATCCAAGGAAGGAGACATCCAGAATAAAGAGGTTCATTTTCCTCCCCATCATCAGCATCTTGCTGCGGCGGAGAGCCTCCCGGACACCGATGTTCGGGTCGTCGATCAGCGCGTAATAGGCCGTGCGATACCGGTAGGAGGCGATGATGCCGGGAATCACGAACAGGCAGGACCACAGGAAGATATACACAAACATCAGAACGGACAGGAGGATAATCTTCAGAACGAAGTTCAGCCCATAGGTGAGATCCTGATATCCCGCGTCCCGCTGGTTCCGGGCAATCTTCATGGTGTAGAAATAATAGCCCACCCCGACTACCAGGGTGTACAGCGTCACCAGTATGGCGCAGCACATGGAGATCAGGCCCGCAGTGCTCATAAAGAACTCCGCGCTGAGATCCGTCACCAGGGTGAAATCCATGTTGGTATATGCCTGCATCACGGCGTCTTCCAGCTCCAGAACCGGGGCGCCGTAAATACATTGCAGGATATTAGGGATCAGGGAGGCCAGCAGCAGATAGACCAGTGTCACCCGCTTGATCGAGGGGACGCCGTCCTCCTTGATGCGGCGCTTGGCGCTGAGCTTTAATTGTACGCGGTCATAATACATAGAACTTCCTCCTTCAAATTCAATTTACCGGGAAGCGGACATTGGGATGCGGAGCGTTCCCGGGAATCGGTCAGGGATGCCGGCTGTCCTCCTCCGGCTGCCGGGATTCCTGCGCCTCCCCGCCCTCCGATGGGGCTTCTCTGCCAGGGCCTCGAAATCCCCGCAGCCTGTGAACCAGGGCGGAGACAGTCCCTTTCCCCGGCCTATCCCGCTCCGGGGCCCGTTCCGGTTCATAGGACGGGTCGTCCTCCTTCTGATACTGCCCCTGGTGGATGCCGCTGAGCAGCACATAGTCCCCGGTATCCGCAGAGAGCCCTTTTCGCTTCAAAAGGGCGGTGCAGGACTCGTCCACCAAATGATAGAACACGGCAAACACCGGAACGCCCAGGATCATGCCAACCACGCCAAACAGCCCCCCGAAGAGCAGCAGCGCGAAAATCACCCAGAACGAATTGAGGCCGGTGGAATCCCCCAGGATTTTGGGGCCGAGAATATTGCCGTCAAACTGCTGCAAAATAATGATAAAAATGATAAACCACAGGCACTTGATGGGACTGTTCAGAAGAATAAACAGGGCGCAGGGGATCGCGCCGATAAAGGGGCCGAAGAACGGGATGATGTTGGTCAGGCCGATTACCACGCTGACCAGCAGCGCGTATGGAATCTTGAGAATACTGCACCCGGCAAAGCACAGGATGCCGATAATCAGGGAATCCAGCAGCTTGCCGGAGATAAATCCGCTGAAAACCTTGTGGGCGTAGCGGCATTGCTCCACCACCACGTTGGCCACGTTTCTGCGGCAAAGGGCATAGAGCAGCTTTTTCGCCTGGGCGCTCATCTTCTTCTTGGCGGCCAGGAGATAGACCGCGATGATCAGGCCGATCACCAGGTTCTTCAGAACCACCACAACCTGATACACCCGGGCGGATACCCCGGTGATGACGGAACCGATCTGGCTCAGCAGCTCCTTCAGCGTGTCTGCGGAGAAATCAAAGGCGCTGAAATAATTGTCGATCTGCTCCAAAGCCGTGCTGGAAAGCCGGTTGTACAGGCTCATCACCTCGGAGCGAAGCTCCGGCTGGTTCTCCAACAGGCGAAACAGCCACATCCGCACCTCGGAAATATATCCGGGCGCATTCTCCCAGATATTCAGGATGCTGGAGATAAGCTGGGGCACGATCATCGCCACCAGAGCGTAGACGACGAGCACCAGCAGCAGCAGGCTCAGCCCAATGCTGACCCCTTTCGCCACAGCGTGGGAAAATTTTTCGGAGCGCCGCTTCGCCAGCAGCTTGTAAAGGTGCCTGTGCAGAAGATTGTAGATTGGATTGAGCAGATAGGCAATTCCGCACCCCACAACCACCGGCATCAGCGCGGAAAACACCTTTGCTACAAAGGATCTCAGTCCCACTATGCGGTCAAAGCAGAAGTAAAAAATGATGCTCAGAGCGATTACCACGAAGGCCGTGACTCCCGCGGCCAGATATTTTTTCAGATAGCTTTTTGTCATGGCCTGTCTTCCTCAAACACCCTTTGGCTCTCGCTCATACCTTCAGCTCCGCAGCTGTGCCGCCGAGGGCGTCCGCGTAGCGAGCCAGAACGGGCTGAACCTCATCCTTCAGGAAGTCCGCAACCTGCTCCGGGCAGCGGCCGATATAGCTCTTGGGATTCAGGTGAGCGGTCAGCTCCTCCTTGGTCATGCCAAACATGGGGTCGGCGGCGATCAGGTCGATCAGGTTATTGGGCATCCCCAGATCCTTCACCTGGTGGCCTGCCTCCAGGGAGTGCTGGCGAATCCGCTCATGGAGCTCCTGGCGGTTGCCCCCCCGTTTGACGGCATCCATCATAATGTTTTCCGAGGCCATAAAGGGCAGCTCCTCCTGAATGTGCTTTTCAATGACCTTTTCATGCACCACCAGGCCGGCGGTGACATTCTCATAGATGCCCAGGATGGCGTCCACCGCCAGGAACGCCTCCGGAACAGACAGGCGCTTGTTGGCCGAGTCGTCCAGGGTGCGCTCAAACCACTGGGTCGCGGCGGTGACGGAGCCGTTGAGCACATCCGAAATCACATAGCGGCCCAGGGCGCAGATCCTCTCGCATCGCATGGGGTTGCGCTTATAGGGCATGGCGGAGGAACCGATCTGATTCTTCTCGAGGGGCTCCTCAATTTCCTTCATGTGGGCCAGCAGCCGCATATCGGTGGCAAACTTGGTGGCGGATTGGGCAATGCCGGACAGGGTAGACAGCACAGCCGCATCCACCTTGCGGGAATAGGTCTGGCCGGACACGGGCACCACGCCGGAAAAGCCC
>CAZBOR010000115.1:0-6016 GCA_964493585.1 uncultured Oscillospiraceae bacterium | reverse complement strand
CGAGGTCTCCGCGGCCAAGAAGGAGGTTCCCGGCCGCCGCGGCTATCCCGGCTATCTCTACACCAACCTGGCCACCATCTACGAGCGCGCCGGCCGCCGGATCGGCTGCGACGGCTCCATCACCATGATCCCCATCCTCACCATGCCGGAGGACGACAAGACCCATCCCATTCCCGACCTGACCGGGTATATCACGGAGGGGCAGATCATCCTGTCCAGAGACCTGTACCGCAAGGGCGTCAATCCGCCCATCGACGTGCTGCCGTCTCTGAGCCGTCTGAAGGACAAGGGCATCGGCGAGGGCAAGACCCGCGAGGACCACGCCGGTACCATGAACCAGCTCTTTGCGGCCTATTCCGCCGGCAAGGACGCGGCGGAGCTGATGACCATTCTGGGCGAGGCCGCCCTCTCCGACACCGATAAGCTATACGCCAAGTTCGCCACGGAATTTGAAAACCACTATGTCTCCCAGGGCAACGACGTCAACCGCTCCATCGAGGAAACGCTGAATTTGGGATGGAAGCTCCTGTCCATTCTGCCCAAGAGCGAGCTGAAGCGTATCAACACCCAATTCATCGAGAAGTATTATCCCGAACAGAACGCGGATTAAGGAGGCCCGGCCATGGCATCCACGACTATAAATCCCACACGCATGGAGCTGACCCGGCTCAAGGCCCGCCGCACCACGGCGGTCCGGGGCCACAAGCTCCTCAAGGACAAACGGGATGAGCTGATGCGCCAGTTTCTGGAGATCGTCCAGCGCAACAAGGCCCTGCGGGCCAAGGTGGAGGAAAAACTCATCAAGGCCCACAGCGCCTTCACCGTGGCCTCCGCCGTTATGAGCCCGGAGATGCTGGAGCAGGCGCTCAGCTATCCCAAGCAGTCCGTGTCCCTGGACATGAAATTCAAAAACATCATGTCCGTCAACGTGCCGGAGTACACCTTCCACACCAAAAACGACGACCCGGCGGAAATCTATCCCTACGGCTTTGCCCAGACCTCCGGCGAGCTGGACGACGCGCTGGAGGCCCTCTCCGACGTGTTTCAGGATATGCTGGAGCTGGCCCAGGTGGAGAAATCCATGCAGCTTCTGGCCCAGGAGATCGAAAAGACCCGCCGCCGCGTCAACGCCCTGGAGTATGTGATGATCCCCGAATATGAGAAGAACATCAAATACATCTCCATGAAGCTGGACGAAAATGAGCGCTCCAGCACCTCCCGCCTTATGAAGGTCAAGGACATGATGCTGGAGGAGCAGCTCCAAAAGGCGGAGCAGAAACGCCTGGAGCGGGAGGCGCAGCGAAGGGCCAAATGACAGTTCCGTGCCGCAGCTCTGAGGGAGCTGCGGCACAAAATTCCACAACTTTTGTCCGGCGTTTTTCAATTCCCTGTGCAGGACTACAAAAATCCTTCCCAACGCCCTCCCGCCTCTTGCAAAACCGGGAAAAATACGATAGAATGGGAGCTAGATTCATGACGAAAGTGGGTGCTCTCCATGCTGTGTGTTTCGGTCCTTTCCGTCCGCCATGGGCATCGTGCATCCAAAGAAGCATAAAGCCGCAGGAGTGTCTTATTGTCACGCCTGCGCTTTCATTTTGTCAGGAGGTAATGTCTTTGAAGAAGGTTGCAGTTATCATGGGCTCCGACAGCGATTTTCCCGTGGTCAAGGGCGCGCTGGTGCAGCTCAAAAAATTCGGCGTTCCCTTTGAGGCAAAGGTCCTCTCCGCCCACCGGACCCCGGCCCAGGCGGAGGAATTCGCCAGGACTGCCGAGGAAAACGGCTTTGGCGTCATCATCGCCGCCGCCGGCAAGGCGGCGCACCTGGGCGGCGTGCTGGCGGCACAGACGGTGCTGCCCGTGATCGGTCTGCCCATCAAGTCCTCGTTCTGCGACGGGCTGGACAGCCTGCTTTCCATTGTCCAGATGCCCTCCGGTATTCCCGTGGCCACCGTCGGCGTCAATGCGGCGGACAACGCCGGACTTCTGGCGATCCAGATGCTCGCGCTCAGCGATGAGGGCCTGGCCCGGCAGCTCCGGGAGTACAAGCGTTCCATGGCCGAGGCCGTGCTTGTCAAGGATGAAAATTTACAGATGGAGGTAGCAAAGCTATGAACAAAGGCGTACAGATCTATGAGGGCAAGGCCAAAAAGGTCTATGCCACCGACGACCCCGCGCTCTGCATCGTCTCCTATAAGGACGACGCCACCGCCTTTAACGGTCAGAAGAAGGGGACCATCCTGGGGAAAGGCGCCATCAACAACCGTTTGACCAACTATTTTATGAAGCTCCTGGAGGAAAAGGGCATTCCCACCCACTTCGTGGAGGAGCTGAACGACACCGACGCCGTGGTGAAAAAGGTCAGCATCGTGCCTTTGGAGGTCATTATCCGCAACATCTCCGCAGGCAGCTTTGCCGCCCACTATGGCGTGAAGGAGGGCATCGTCTTTGACGAGCCGACCATCGAGTTCTCCTATAAATGCGACGAGCTGAACGATCCCCTGATGAACGCCTATCACGCCATCGCCCTGAAGCTGGCCACCCGCGAGGAGATCGAGCTCATCAAGAAAATGGCCTTTGCCGTCAACGACGTCCTCAAGGAGTTCTGGGCCTCCGTGGGCGTGACCCTGGTGGACTTCAAGCTGGAGTTTGGCCGCCTGCCTGACGGCAGCATCATCCTGGCGGACGAGATCTCCCCCGACACCGCCCGCCTCTGGGACTCCAAGACCGGGGAAAAGCTGGATAAGGACCGCTTCCGCCGGGATTTGGGCGGCGTGGAGGACGCCTACCGGGAGGTCCTGCGCCGGGTGCTGGGGAAATAACCATGGAACACACAAGCCTGCGCCAGTACGGCGAGGAGTGCGGAGTTTTCGGCATCGCCCTGCGAGGGGGCAGCAGCCTCTCTGCGGCCCACTGCGCCTATACCGCCCTGTACGCCCTTCAGCACCGGGGACAGCAATCCGCCGGAATCGCCTCCGTGGAGCGCGGCACGTTTCATCTCCACAAGGGGCCGGGCCTGGTCCCGGAGGTGTTCACCGACAAATCGCTCAAGGCGCTCACCGGCTCCGCCGCCATCGGCCATGTGCGCCACTCCATCTCCGGAAACAACGACACGGTCAACGCCCAGCCCCTCGCCATCTCCCACGCCTCCGGCTCCATGGCCCTGTGCTTCAACGGCCATCTGGTCAACGCCGACGCCCTGCGCCGGGAGACGGAAAATCGCGGCGGCATCTTCCAGACCACCAACGCCGCCGAGGTCATCGCCTATCTGCTGGTACGGGAGCGGATACGCGCCGGGTCCATCGAGGACGCTGTCCTCAACGCCATGGAGTATATGGTGGGCGCCTATTCCGTGGTGGTCCTGACCCAGGGCAAGCTGGTGGCCTTTCGGGACCCCAACGGGTTCCGGCCCCTCTGCATCGGCGAGGTGGACGGGTCCATCGCCGTCGCCTCGGAGTCCTGCGCCTTCCCGGTGCTGGGCGGCCATCTGCTCCGGGACGTGGCCCCCGGCGAGGTGGTGGTGGCCGATCTGGGGACGGGGACCTTCCGCTCCATTTCCAGCGGCATCAAGGCCCGCAGCAGCCTGTGTATGTTTGAGTTCATCTATTTTTCCCGCTCCGACAGCGTGGTGGACGGCACCTGCGTGGACCAGGTGCGGCTGGAGGCAGGACGGTATCTGGCCCGGAAAAACACCGCCGAGGCGGACTGCGTGATCGGCGTTCCCGACTCCGGCATCACCCCGGCCATGGGCTTTTCGCGGGAATCGGGTCTGCCGCTGCAAACGGGCTTCGTGAAAAACCGGTACATCGGCCGGACCTTTATCCAGCCCACCGAGGCGGAACGGGAGAAATCCCTTCGCATCAAGCTCAACGCCCTGGTCTCCACGGTCCGGGGCAAGCGGGTCATCGTGGTGGACGATTCCATCATCCGCGGCAACACCTGTCGCCGCACGGTCCAGCTCGTCCGGGAGGCGGGCGCCAGAGAGATACACTACCGGGTGGCCTCTCCGCGCTTTGAGTACCCCTGCTTCTTCGGCACCGACATCCCCGAAAGCCGTCAGCTTATCGCCTATGGCCGGACCGACGAGGAGATACGGCAGCTTTTGGGCGTGGATTCCCTGGAGTATCTGTCCCTGGAGGACCTGGCCGAAATCTCAAAAGACTTTACCCGCGGCGTCTGCGACGCCTGCTTCACCGGGCATTACAACGTCCCGGTCCCACTAAAAGATCAGGAGATGACACGATGAGCATTAGCAAAAGTGACAGCTACGCCGCCGCCGGCGTAGACGTGACCGCCGGATATGAGGCGGTCAACCGAATCAAGCCTCTGGTGGAGAGCACCAACATTCCCGGCGTTATCGGCGGCCTGGGCGGTTTTGGCGGTCTGTTTGCCCCCAATCTTTCCGGCATGAAGGAGCCGATCCTGGTCTCCGGCACCGACGGCGTGGGGACCAAGCTGAAGATCGCCTTCCTTATGGACAAGCACACCACCGTGGGCATTGACTGCGTGGCCATGTGCGTCAACGACATCGTATGTTCCGGGGCCAGCCCCATGTTCTTCCTGGACTATGTGGCCTGCGGCAAGAACGTGCCGGAGCGCATCGAGCAGATCGTCTCCGGCGTCGCGGAGGGCTGCCGTCAGGCGGGCTGCGCGCTCATCGGCGGCGAGACCGCGGAAATGCCCGGCTTCTACCCCGTGGACGAATATGATCTGGCGGGCTTCTCCGTGGGCATCGTAGACAAGGAGAAAATTCTGGACGGCCACGACATCATTCCCGGCGATGTGCTCATCGGACTTGGCTCCAACGGCATCCACTCCAACGGCTACAGCCTGGTGCGGAAGGTGCTGGACGTGGACCATGCGGACCTGAAGGCCGTCGTGCCGGAGCTGCGATGCAGCCTGGGGGAGGAGCTGCTCAAGCCCACCCGCATCTATGTGCGGCCCGTCAAGGCCCTGATGGAGTCCGGGCTGCGGGTCAAGGGCATCAGCCACATCACCGGCGGCGGCCTCTATGAGAACGTGCCGCGTATGCTCCCCGACGGGGTCTGCGCCGCGATCCGCACCTCCGCCATCCCCGTTCCGCCCATTTTCTCCATGATTCAGGAAAAGGGCAATATCCCGGAGCGGGATATGTACAACACCTTCAACATGGGCGTCGGCATGGTGATGGCCGTGGCCAAGGAGGACGCCGGCTCCGTCATCGACATCCTCACCCGCTGCGGCGAGCGCGCCTACCTCATCGGTACCTGTGTGGCCCATGAAAAGGGCGTGGAGCTATGGTAAAAATCGCGGTTCTGGTCTCCGGCGGCGGCACCAATCTCCAGGCGCTTATCGACGCCCAGAGCCGGGGGGAGATCCCCGGCGGCGAAATTACAGCGGTGATCGCCTCCAAGCCGGGGGTGTTCGCCCTGGAGCGGGCCAGACGGGCCGGGATCCCAGGCTATGTGATCGCGCGGGCCGATTACGACAGCGCCCGGAGCATGACGGTGGCCCTGGTAAGTCGGCTGAAGGCCATGGACATCGGCCTGGTGGTACTGGCGGGCTTTATGACCATTATCACCGGGGAAATGGTGGAGGCGTTTCCCAACGCCATTTTGAACGTCCATCCCGCCCTGATTCCGTCCTTCTGCGGCAAGGGCTATTACGGGCTGCACGTCCATGAAAAGGCTCTGGAATACGGGGTCAAGGTCTCCGGCGCCACGGTGCATTTCGTGTCCGAGGAGTGCGACGGCGGCCCCATCGTGCTGCAGAAGGCCGTGGCCGTGGAGGAGGGCGACACGCCCGAAACCCTCCAGCGGCGCATCATGGAGCAGGCGGAATGGGTGCTGCTGCCAAGGGCGGTCAGCCTGTTCTGCCAGGGACGGCTCCGGGTGGAGGGCCGGACGGTACATATTCTTCCATAAAAAGACCGGGTGACCTGCGGGCCGCCCGGTGTTTCATACCGGCCTTTTGATAGAAGCGGACCGAAAAGACGGCCAACCGAAGCCCGGTTGGCCGTCTGCAATTCCGATTATTCCGC
>CAZBOR010000114.1:0-6059 GCA_964493585.1 uncultured Oscillospiraceae bacterium | reverse complement strand
TTTCCTTGCCCCAGGACTGGCCGCAGATGCAGTCCACATCGTTGGTGTAGCTCAGGTGCCAGATCTTCCAGCCGGTCTCCTCCCGGACAAAGTCCACGGCGAAGTAGCCCCAGGTCCAGTTGGCCACAGGGCCGCAGACCTCCACATCGTTGTATGCGCCCTGGCAGTGCCACAGGCCCTTGGCGGTCTTGCCGTCGGCGGCCACCTCAATGACGGGAGAGGACAGAGGCTTCACCTTAAAGGGGCCCACGCCGTAGATTTCCTCCGCGGACTTGCCCCCCAGCACCTCCGGGAACTTCTTTTGCAGCAGGGAGGCCACCAGCGCGTTGCGCGCATAGCAGGCGGCATAATAGCCCTTTACCGCCTGGGGGCCGACATAATAGCCGTCGTTGAAGCCCAGGCAGACGTCCTCCCCGGTGCTCCAGAACAGGTCATAGATGTCCTGTTCCCGGTTGAGGATCAGGCAGTTTGCGTACTTGCCCATCAGGTTTTTCAGGGCGCGCTGGTCCTCCCAGCGCTGGGTTAGCTGTTCAGTTGTAAACATCCGTTACATTCCTCCTTGTATCTGGTTGATGTTTGGATCACAGGATCAGTAGGTTTCCCCGATGCCCATGGTGACAACGGCGTCATAGGCGTCCCGGGTGGCCTGGCCGATCTGCCGGGCCCGGAACGCGTCGCCCACCACATAGAACTCCCGGCCATAAGCCCGCAGGCGCTCCACCTCATCGGTCAGGGGCCGCATCCCGGCGGCCATGACCACGGTGTCGGCAGGGAAGAAAACCTCCTTGCCCTGGGGGTCGATGGCGGCAACCCCCTCCTCGTTGATGTAGGCGCAGCGGTGCCCGGCGGCGGCAGTCAGGGTGGGGGCCGCCTCGATTTCGTGGAGCAGGCTGATGCGGTGCATTCTGCCGCAGTCCGGGGCCAGCTCCTCCTGCATCTCTACGATGGTGACCTCGTGGCCCTTCCGGGCCAGCTCTACGCCCTCCTCGCAGCCGATCAGCCCGCCGCCGATCACCACGACCCGGCGGCCCACAGGGGTTTCGGGCCGCAGCTCGGCGCCAAAGATGATGTTCTTTCCATCGGAGCCGGGGACGGGCAGGGCCCAGGGCCTTGCGCCTACGGCGGCGATGATGACATCGGGGTTCACCTCCGCCACCAGCTCGTCGGTGACGGTGGAATTTAGGCGGATATCAATGGGCAGGGCCATGACCTTGGCGGCCTGGGTGTCCCGATAGCGGAGGATATTTGCCTTGAAGTCGGCTGTGTCCGCGTATTTCAGGCCCCCCAGCCGCTCTGACTTCTCCACCAGAGTGACCTTGTGGCCCCGCTGACAGGCTGTCAGCGCCGCCTCCATACCGGCGGGGCCGCCGCCGACCACCAGCACCCTGCGAATCCGCCGGGTGGGGATGGGATGGAAGAACTCGGCCTCCCGGCCAATATAGGGGTTCACCGCGCAGCGCATGGTTTTGTTTTTCATCATGCCGCTCTGACACTCGCCGCAGCGGAGGCAGGCGGTGATTTGTTCCGTCCGGCCCTCCGCGATCTTCCTGGGCAGGAACGGGTCGGCGATCAGGGCGCGGCCCATGGCGATGCAGTCCACGCCGGTCTCCTCCAGGAAAGCCTCCATTTTGTCCGGCTCGGAAAAGGCGCCCACAGTGACCACCGGGGTCTTGACGTGCTTCTTGATCTCGGCGGCCAGGCCGGAGTTTTCGCCGTGTTTCTGGAAAGCGCCGGGGTGCATCAGGACGCAGGAATACAGCTCCTGCTGGCTGCCGGCGGAAACATGGATCAGGTCTGCCTTGCCGTCCAGGGCCTTGGCGATCTCAATGCCGGTGTCCAGCCCATAGCCGCCCTCCATGCGCTCAGAGCCGGAGATGCGGACATCAATCGGGAACGCCCGGCCCACAGCGGCCCGAACCTTTTCGATCACCAGCAGGGGGAAGCGCATCCGGTTTTCCAGGGAGCCGCCCCACTTGTCTTTGCGGTGGTTGGTGACCTCCGAAATAAACTGGTGGCACAGCCAGCCGTGGCCCATGTGGATCATCACCATATCAAAGCCGCAGGCTTTTGCGGTGGCGGCGGCGTTGGCGTAGGCATCTGCGATCTGATAGATCTGCTCCTCGGTCATTTCCAGGACCTCGTCCCCCCACTCGTCCACATAGCCGGAGGGGCCGATGGCGTTTTTGCCGCCGATGAAAACCGGGTCGCACAGGGCGCCGCCGTGGTCGATCTCCACCTCGGCGGCGGCGCCGCCGGAGTGAATGGCGTCGGCCATCTTTACAAAGTAGGGGATTGCGGTGGGGTCATCCAGCCCCGCCTGCATGGGATGGCTGCGCCCGGTTTCCAAATCTACAATGACATCCCCCACGCTGACCAGGGCGGCGCCGCCGACGGCCTTCAGCTTGTAATAGTTGAAGTTGTCGTCGCTGTAATGCTCGCCGGGGCCCAGCTCCGCCAGGGAAGTGGGGGCGGAGAGCATCCGGTTCTTCAGGGTCAACCCGGCCACCTGCAGGGGCCGGAGCAGCTTTTCGTAACGGGACATGGACAAGACTCCCTTCACAGATTAGGTTATTGTCACTTTAGCATATTTTTTTGAAAAAATCATCGGATGGAGAACAGAAGTTTGAAAAGGCGGTTGTGAAATTTTCACAATGCCCTTGACAGAGAGGGCGGGATGTGGTTATGATGAAAGCGGATCAATCCGGAAAATGCGGAGAAGGGGGGATGGCCTGTGAAAAAACAGGAGGAAATCATCGAACTGTGGAGGACGGCGGCGCTGGGCACCCTCCAGGAGGTGGTGAAGGCGGGCCGGGAGATGCTGGGCTGCTCCATCCTGCTGGGGAACCCGATCCTCTCTGTGGCGGCGGCGGCCTGCCCGGTGGGGGAGCCCAACTGGAGCTGGGAGGACTATATTCAGGCAGGCTACGCGCCGGACTTCAAGCAGGAGGCGGTTCCGCCCACGGGGGACGAGGTGGTGCTGTCCCGGCGCTGCTCCGGCTGGAGAGGGCGGAACCGGCTGCTGGGCTGGGACTATATCCTGCTGGATTTGCGGACGACCGGAGGCACCAGCTATCACCTGGTGCTGAACGGGGACGGGGAGACCCCGCTGCCGGAGCAGATGGAACTGGTGGATGTGCTGTGTCAGGCGCTGCTGGCTGTGATTGACCGGAGCAGCGGCGTTGCGGACCGGCTGACAGAGGAGCAGTTTCTGAACTGGCTGCTGACGGGGGACCACCGGGAGGAGCGGATGCTGGAGGTTCGGGCCAGGCTGATGGATTTTAAGACGGAGGGCTTTTTTCATCTGCTGACCATCGACATTGCCAGCTATCGCCCGACGGAGAGCAGTGTCTCCACCATCAGCGCCCGGCTGGCCCAATCCGTAAACGGGATTTCCACCATCTATGGCCAGCGGCTGGTGCTGCTGGAGCGGTGCCAGCGGGAGGCGGACGGGGAGAGCCGGCAGCGTCCGGAGGAGCTGGAAGCCCTGCTGCGGAGCTTCGGGCTGACCGGGGCCAGGAGCCGGATTTTTTATACTCTGCGGGATGTGCCCTTTTATTACCGCCAGACGGAGGAGATCCTGCGGCTGGCCTACTGCGGCGGCGGGAAAAGCCTGCTGGATTTTCCCGCCATGAGCCTGTATCTCCTGGTAGCCCGGCTTCCTCCGGAGGATCGGCGGGAGAGCGCCTGCCATCCGGTGGTCCGGCGGCTGGCGGAGCTGGACCGGGAGAGCAAGTTCGGCTATGTCAGCACGCTGAAAGCCTATTTGCAGAGCGGCCAGCGGGCGGCGATTGCCTGTAATAAGCTGCACATTCACCGGAACACCCTGGATTACCGCCTGAAAAAGATGGGGGAGCACGTCTCTGTTGACTGGACGGACGGGGAACTGCTGTTTCAGCTATATTTTTCCATCTGCCTGCTGGAGGTGCTGAGCCGACCGGATCAGAAAAACCTGCCCGGCGGATAGGGAAGCAAAAAGTGTATATCGGTAAAAACATAGGCATTTTCAAACGGTAAAATGTGTGTTACAATTTTAGAGTAAATAGAAAGCAGGCCGGATTCCCCCGTACGGGAGGGCGGAATACCGGCCCCGGAATACGAACAAGGAGGTAATCCAAATGCTGACAAGCAGAATTGTGGAAGCCTGCACGCCCTGGCAGGTGGACAAGACCTGCCATCTGTATGAGCTGGTCATCAAGGAGGGCGCGAAGCTGATCCCCCCGGAGGGGAAATTCCTGACCCTGACGGTGAACGGCTGCGGCCGTCCCATCGCCCCCGGCACCTATCGGGGGGACGTGGTGGTATCCGTCACCACACCTTATGTTATGGCTCCTCACGGCCTGCATCTGAACTTTGCCGAGATGATGGCCCACGGGGAGCCCCTGGGCCCGGAGCTGAACACCCCCATGAAGCAGGCCGCCGTGATCTCCGGCAACCGGGTCGTGGAGGATCAGTGCGTTCCCGCCATCCTACAGGACGGCAAGGTGGGGGAGCGGGAGACGGACGGCGTCTATGTGGCCTCCACGGAAGAGGATTTTTGCGGCATCATCGTGGAGGGCGGCGGCGATTATACCATTAAAAATTCCCGCTTCGACCTGGAGGGCAACGGCCACGACGACTGGCTGGGCAAAGGCACCGCGATTACCGCCATCGACGACACCAATGTGGTGGTGGACAACTGCCAGTTCAACTACTCCGGCGTCACCCGCTGCACCGTTCAGGCCGGCGGCAATGCCAAGCTCACTGTGAAAAATTCCAGGATGATCAACATCGCCCCGGACGGCGAGGATTGGGTCGGGGACTTCTCCTGGCAGATCGGCTTCCGGGGCCACAACCGCCTGGCCCAGCTCTGCGACAACGCGGAGGTGCGCTATGAGAACTGCGTGATGCACAGCAACGGCTGGGGCCTGCTGTCCATCGACGGCAGCGGAGACGGCGTGGCCCGCCCGGGGGACCCCCAGTGGCCCGCAGACGTGAAAACCCCCGGCTACGGCGTCACCATGTATGTCAAGGACTCCGACCTGACCCTGACCGGCCCCCGTCAGCACGGCTACGGCGCCTTCTGCATCGGGGACAACCACATCACCTTTGACCACTCCCGGGTGGACGTTTACGGCTATCCCATCCTGCTGATGGGCATGGAGGGCAAGGCCCGGTTCGATGTGATCAACGGCTCTGTCATCACGGGCCGCCGCTTCGGGGCGCTGGTGATCGACGACGACAACTCCGTCCTGAACATCGAGGACTCCACCTTTAAGACCGGCAAGTCCTCCCTCTGCGTCAAGGGCTCCTCCACCAGGATCGACGTGAAGAACACCGCTATGACGGCGGGGAACGGCACCATCCTCCAGCTGATGGACTGCGATGAAAGCGGGATGAACAGGTCGGACTACAAGATCCCCATGTTCGAGAAGGACGTAAAGGACGAAAGCCGGGATCTGGCCGCCGTCTCCCCCACGGAGGATGTGACCATGAATCTGACCGGCTGCCGGCTGGCGGGCAACTTCTATAACTCCACCACCAACCTCCGGGCCCAGCAGCGCAGCACGGTGGGCGGCATGGGCAAGCTGCACGACCGGGTGCTGGGCATCGTCCCGCCCCCTCCCACGGATATGCCTTCCCCCGCGCAGATGCGTCACAACGGCAATGACCTGAAGGGCGCCATGAACCTGGGGGTCAACCTGGTGAACACCGCTGTCACCGGAATCATCTCCTCGGCGGAGCAGCATTACCGGGAGGGCCTGGCGGTCATCACCAGCGGGAACCGGGACGAGCTTTCCAACGTGACCCAGACCGCTGCGGAGCCGGTGAACAACGGCGTGGTCGTGACCCTGGACTCCGCCTCCAGGTGGGCGGTCACCGGAACCTGCTATCTGACCTCCCTGACCCTGGCGGAGGGCGCGGAGCTGACCGGCGCCGAAGGCAAGGCGCTCACTATGACCGTGGACGGGGCGGAGACCCCCGTGGCGCCCGGCGCCTACACCGGCCTCATCCGGCTGACCGTGGGCTAAGGAAACTCTGATTTAATCGTCTGTGGCCGGGCGGCGGCTCTTTTCCGCCGG
>CAZBOR010000113.1:0-6145 GCA_964493585.1 uncultured Oscillospiraceae bacterium | reverse complement strand
ATAGCGGTAGTCAAAGGCGTGCATGGGCTGGCCGTATTCCAGCATCACATAGTTGGTGATGTCCACGATATTGTTGATGGGCCGGACGCCCAGAGCATGGAGCCGCTGGCGCAGCCATTTGGGAGATGGGCCGATCTTCACATTCGTGACCATCCGGGAGGTGTACCGGGGGCAGAGATCCGGGGCCTCCACCTCCACCTCCAGCAGGTCGAACATACTGCCCGCGCCGCTGCCCCGGACCACCGGCTCGTGGAGGGTCAGGGGCTGGTCAAAGGTGGCCGCCGCCTCCCGCGCGATGCCGATGATGGAGTAGCAGTCGGTGCGGTTGTTGGTGATCTCAAACTCCACCACGCTGTCGTCGGTGCCGATGACGGCGTTGATGTCCTGACCCACATAGGCCTCCGGCTCCTCGATGATGAAGATGCCGTCCTCGATGGCATAGGGAAAGTCGTTTTTGCTGAGGCCCAGCTCCTTCAGAGAGCAGAGCATCCCGTTGGACATCTCGCCGCGGAGCTTGCCCTTGGTGATATGCACGCCTCCGGGCAGATAGGAGTTGTGCTTGGCCACGGGGACCAGGTCCCCCTGCCGGACGTTCTGCGCGCCGGTGACGATCTGAATGGGAGCCTCCTCCCCGACGTCCACCTGGCAGACCCACATATGGTCCGAGTTGGTGTGCCGGACGATTTCCAGCACCCTGCCGACCACCACGTTTTTGATCTCGGCGGACAGCACCTCCGTGCTTTCCACCTTGGTGCCGGACAGGGTCATGGCCGCGTCGAACTCCCGGTCCGTGGCGTCGATTTTAACATATTCATTGAGCCATTTTCTCGAAATATTCATGCTTCATCCGCTCCTTTCTCAGAACTGGCTGAGGAACCGCACATCGTTTTCAAAGATCAGCCGCAGATCGTTGATGGCAAACCGGTTCATGGTCATGCGCTCCACGCCGCAGCCGAAGGCAAATCCGGAATATATCTCCGGATCGATGCCGCAGCCCTCCAGCACCCGGGGATGGACCATACCGGCGCCCAGCAGCTCGATCCAGCCCTCCCCGTGGCAGGTGGGGCAGGTGTGTCCGTCCACCTGGCCGCTGCCGTGGCATTTGAAGCACTGCACGTCCATTTCACACGACGGCTCCGTGAAGGGGAAGTGGTGGGGACGGAACCGGGTCACGCAGTCCTCGCCATAGAGGAGCTTGCCCATCTGAATGAGACTGCCCTTCAGATCCGCCATGGTGATGCCCTTGTCGATGACCAGGCCCTCCATCTGGTGGAACATGGGGCTGTGGGTGGCGTCCACCTCGTCCTTGCGGTACACCCGGCCGGGAGAGATCATGCGGATGGGCGGCTTCCGGCTCTCCATGACCCGGATCTGCATCGGAGAGGTCTGGGTGCGTAGCAGTACCCGGTCGTCCTCGGTGGTGTAGAAGGTGTCCTGACGGTCCCTGGCGGGGTGTCCGGCCGGGGTATTGAGCTTGGTGAAATTGTAGCTCTCCAGCTCCACCTCCGGTCCCTCCGCCACGTCAAAGCCCATGCCGATGAAGATCTCCTTCATCTCGTCCAGCACGGTGGACATGGGGTGCTTGTGGCCCAGAGGGACCTCCACGCCGGGCAAGGTCACATCGACGGCCTCCGACCGGAGCTTCCGCTCCAGCGCCACTTCCTCCAGCCGCTGCCGTCTGGCCTCCAGCTCCCGCTCGATGGTGGCCCGGACCTGATTGGCCATCTGGCCCATGACGGGACGCTCCTCCGGGGACAGGGTCCCCATCTTTTTGAGGACGGCGGTAAGCTCGCCCTTTTTGCCCAGGAACTTCACCCGAAGAGCCTCCAGCTCCGCAGGCTCCTTCGCCGCGGCGAAGGCGTCCAGAGCCCTTGCCTCAATGGCTTTTAGCTGTTGTTTCATAGTCCTGTCTCCTTATCTGAAAATATCGTATTGACAAAAAAATTGCTCCCGTCCACACAAGGGGACGAAAGCAGCGCTTCCGCGGTACCACCCGCAATTCGCCTATACAAGGCGCTCTCTCCGTGGATAACGGCACGGCCCGGCGCGTCCTACTGTTGGTTCAGACGGCAGCTCACGGGGGAAAGCCCCGGATCCCCATGCAGGCGGCTCCCAGCGCCCCGCCCTCTCTGCGGCACAGAAATGGATCCCGGACGACCCGGTCATCGCGTTTTGTATTTGGTCTGCATCATAGCACAATTTTTCAAAGATTGCAATATAAAAATTGACGAAACCTGAGAAATGGAATATAATGAACTAAATTGCAGAGGGGTTTGTCTGCAAATTCTGTGAAAATTGAGGGTACTGCGTTATGTATGAAGACGATATTTTTGTGGAAGAGATGGTCGTCCGCCGGAAAACGGTGTGGAACCTGCTGCTGTCGGTGCTGGTGGTGATCGTGGCGCTGTTTCTGGCGGTGTTCCTGTGGCTGCTCGTGCCGGCGCTGACCCCGGCCATGCTGGTGATCGTATGTCTGGCGGCGTATCTGGGTATAAAATTCCAGTATGTGGAATATGAGTATTCCTTCACCAACGGCGACCTGGATGTGGACAAGATCATGGCAAAGCGCAAGCGCAAGCGCGCCCTGGAGATCAACCAGAAGCAGATCCAGATCATGGCCCCCTACACGGCGGAGTATGAATCCGAGGTAAAGGGCTATCAGGTGGCCCAGGTGCTGGACCTGTCCTCCTCCAAAAACGCGGCGGGCCGCTGGTTCCTGATCTACGAGCGCAGGGAGGGCGGCTACGGCTTCGCGGTGCTGCAGCCCTCCAAGCGGCTTCGGGAGGCCATGCAGAAATATCTGCACTCCCGCATGAAGGGGATGGACTGATATGTATTTTTACGGCAGCAGCGCCATGCGGGCGCTGGACCGCTATGCCATCGACCGTCTGGGCATTCCCGGCGAGGAGCTGATGCGCCGGGCTGCCGCCGCTGCGGCGGCGGTATCCGGGGAGCTGCTTGACGCGATGCCGGCGGCGAAGGGTCGGGTCCTGGTGCTCTGCGGCAGCGGCAACAACGGCGGCGACGGCATCGGCCTTGCCGCCCTTATGACCGAATGCGGCAAATATACCGTCCGATGCGTCATGGTGGGCAACGAGGAAAAGCTCAGCGCCGACAGCCTTTGCATGAAGGCGCTGCTGGAGCAGCACGGCGCGCAGCTCCTTCCCTACACGGGTCCCGAAATCGTGGACGAGGGCTGGGACCTGATCGTGGACGCGCTCTTTGGCACGGGCCTGTCCCGCCCCATCGAGGGGAAATACGCGGAGCTGATCGCCGCAGTCAACGCCAGTCCATGCCCGGTGCTGGCCGTGGACATTGCCAGCGGCATTTCCGCGGACACCGGGGAGATTTTGGGCGAAGCCGTAAAGGCGGATGTCACCGTCACCTTCCACAGCCCCAAAAGGGGCCAGCTTCAGCCGCCCGGTACGGAGTACACGGGCCGTCTGGAGGTCCGGTCTATCGGCATCCCGGAGGAGGCGGAGCGGCAGGTCACGCCTGCGGGCCGGTTTGTCACGGAGGACATGGTCCGCGCCTGGCTCCCCGGCCAGACCCTGGAGAGCCACAAGGGGAATTACGGAAAGCTCCTGCTGCTCTGCGGCTCCACGGGCTTCACCGGCGCGGCGGCCCTGTCGGCGCGGGCGGCGCTCCGAACAGGGGCCGGACTGGTATACCTGGGCGTGCCGGAGGCGGTGTACCCCATTCTGGCCGCCAAGCTGGACGAGCCGGTGGTGTTCCCCCTGCCCTGCAACGGCAACGGGCGCTTTTCCCGGACAGCCGTGCCGGAGGTACAGGACCGGCTGGGCGGCATGAACGCCTGCCTGGTGGGTCCCGGCATCGGGCGGAGCTACGACACCGAGGAGCTGGTCTACGGCGTCCTGGAGGCCGCCGCCTGCCCCGTGGTGCTGGACGCCGATGGCATAAACGTGCTCTCCGGGCATATAGATAGACTGGACAAGGTGTCCGCGCCTCTGGTGCTGACGCCCCACGAGGGGGAGTTTGCCCGGATGGGCGGCGATCTCAGTCAGGGCCGTATATCCGCCGCAGCGCAGATGGCGGAGCGGACCGGCGCGGTGATCGTGCTCAAGGGCTACCGCACCGTCGTGGCAGGCCCCCAGGGGGAGATTTATGTAAACTCCACCGGGAATCCAGGCATGGCCACCGGCGGCAGCGGCGACGTGCTCTCCGGCATCCTCACCTGTCTGCTGGGCCAGGGCATGGACCCGGTGAAGGCCGCCGCTGCGGCGGTCTGGCTCCACGGCGCGGCGGGAGATCTGTGCCGGGAGCGGCTGGGGACCCGGAGTATGCTGCCCTCTGACATGGTGGAGGCCCTGTCCGAAATTCTCAGATAACGGAGGACAAACCTGTGCGGCTGAAAACTGCCGTACCAATGCTGTTGCTGCTTCTGCTGTGCGCCTGCGGAGCGGCGAAGGGATCGGCGCAGACCCCTGTGGCCTTCCGCACCGCACTGACGGGCGCGGAGGGGTGCAGCTTCACCTTGGACCTGACGGCGGACTACGGGGACTACACACGGGACTTCACCCTGGACTGTCAGGCGGACGCGGACGGAACGGCCACGCTGACCGTGGTTTCTCCGGAACCGGCGGAGGGCGTCACCGCCGCCGTGGGCGGCGACGGCGCTCAGGTGTCCTATGACGGGACGGTGCTGGCGGTGGAGGAATTTGAGAGCCGGGCCATCTCCCCCATGGCCGCGCCCTATCTGCTGGCGATGGCCTGGAGCCAGGGGTACATCGCCGCCTGCGGCACGGACGGTCAGTGGGAGCAGGTGCGGTATCTGCTGGGCTACGGCGGCCAGCAGCTCACCATTTTCACCGATTTCTCCGACCGGGAGCCGCAGCGGGCGGAGATCACAGACGGAGAAAACACGCTGATCTCCTGTGAGATCAGGGATTTTACACTGCAAAAGAGGATGGAACAGGATGATAAAACGACTGAAACGGACCTGGGCGGAGGTGAGCCTTGACGCGCTGGCCCACAATGTAACGGCTCTGCGCCGGAATTTGCCCCCGCGCTGCCGGTTTCTGGGAGTGGTGAAGGCGGACGCCTACGGCCACGGGGCTGTCCCCATCGCCAGGGAGCTGACGGCTCTGGGCGCGGAATACCTGGCAGTCTCCAATTTTGAGGAGGCCCTGCAGCTCCGGCGGGCGGACATCGCGCTGCCGATTCTGATTCTGGGCTATACTCCCGCGGAGTTTGCCGTGGAGGAGGCGGCCCTGGGCATCACCCAGGAGGTCCACAGTCTGGACTACGGCAAGGCCCTGTCCGCCGCCCTGGACGGCAGCGGCCACACGCTGAACATCCATATGAAGATCGACACGGGGATGTCCCGGCTGGGCTTCTTCGGCTATGACCGGCCGGAGACTGTGCCGGAGCTGCTGGAGCTGTCCGCCCTGCCGGGACTGCACACGGAGGGAATCTTCATGCACTTCGCCGTGTCGGACACGCCCGGTCAGGACGCCTATACCCAGCTCCAGCACCAGCGCTTCGAGACCATCCTGGCGGCGCTGGCGGCCCACGGGCTGCGGCCGGAGATTGTCCACTGCGCCAACAGCGGCGCCACCATCGCCTATCCCCAGTTCGCCCACGATATGGTCCGGCCCGGCATCGCCACCTACGGTCTGGACCCCTCCGGGGACCTGCGGGGCATGGCGGACCTGATGCCGCTTATGAGTCTGAAAACCACCATCGCCGCCATCCGGCCCTTTGCGCCCGGAATCACCGTCAGCTATGGCCGGACCTATGAAACGCCCTCGGCGCGGACCCTGGCCGTGTGTCCCATCGGCTATGCCGACGGACTGCCCCGGCGGCTCAGCGGTCAGATACACTTCCTGCTCCACGGGCGGCAGGTCCCGGTGGTGGGCCGCATCTGCATGGATATGTGCATGGTGGACGTCACGGACGTGCCGGAGACCCAGGTGGGCGATCCCGTCACCGTGGTGGGCCGGGACGGCGACCGGGAGATCACCTGGGACCGGTGGGCGGACCTGCTGGGGACCATCTCCTATGAGCTGGTCTGCGGCATCAGCAAGCGCGTCCCCCGGCTGTACCTCCGGGACGGCCGGACGGTGGACGTGCTGCAATACATTGTATAGCGAGGATGCCTTTGCGCGTATCTGCCGGGGCCTGA
>CAZBOR010000112.1:0-6146 GCA_964493585.1 uncultured Oscillospiraceae bacterium | reverse complement strand
CCGCTTGTTTTCTATGGTCAATCCAGATCCGCCTGGTCCATGAGCCGGACCTCCACATCCTCCTCCGCGCCCTTGCGGTAGATGGTCAGGGTCACGATATCTCCGGCGGAGAATTGGTTTTTGATCGTATTGAACTCGTCCATGGCGCTGACCTCGGTGCCGTTGATGGCGGTGATGATGTCCCCGGCCCGGATGCCCTTGGCATAGGCGTCGGAGCCTTCGGAGACCTGCTTGATATACAGGGTGCCGGGCAGATCATAAAAGAGCTGCATCTGGGCGGACAGCACCTCCACGGTGAAGCCAAAGGCCGGGCGTCCGCTGACATAGCCCTTCTCCACCAGCTCGTCGATGATGCTCTTGGCCGAGGAGATGGGGATGGCGAAGCCGATGCCCTCCACCGGGGTGTAGTCGGAGCTGAGCTTCATGGTGTTGATGCCGATGACCTGCCCCGACATATTCACCAGCGGCCCGCCGGAGTTGCCGGAGTTCAGCGCCGCGTTGGTCTGGATCAGGGTCATGGTCCGGTCCCCCACATGGACGTCCCGCTGGATGCCGCAGATGATGCCGTCGGTCATGGTGCCGCGCAGCTCTATCCCCAGGGGATCGCCAATGGCCACCACGCTGTCGCCCACCTGCACCGTGTCTGAGGAGCCGAACTCCGCCGGGGTCAGGCCCGTGGCGTTGATCTTCAGCACCGCCAGATCGGAGGTCTCGTCGCCGCCCACGCTGATGGTGGTGTACTCCTCCTCCGAGGTCAGCAGCACCGTCACGGTCTGGGCGTCCGACACCACATGGTAGTTGGTGACGATATAGCCGTCGCTGGACAGGATAATCCCCGTTCCGGTGGACTTCGTGCTGCCGGAGACGGCGGTGATGGACACCACGCTGGGGATCACCTTCTGATAAATAGAGGGCAGGTCCATGGTCTGGCCCTCGGTTTCGGATATTTCAAGCTGGAAGCTGCCGTAGAGCTCCTCCGGGACGGTTTCGGGCTCCGGCTCCGCCGATGGCTGAGGCTCCGACATGACCGCCGCCTCTGCCCGGACCGTGGTTTCGGTGCTGATCTGGGTATCGTCTACGCTCTGTTCGGCGCTGAGGCTCGCGGCGCTCTCTCCATCGCCGTCCCGGCTCAGGACCATGCCTCCGGCCACGCAGAGCAGAAACAACCCCAGGACCGCCACCATCCAGCCGTAGTTTCGCGGCCGTCTGGGCGGACGGTAATAGCCCCCGGTGCTGTAATAATCCCTGTGATATTCATACTCGTCACGCGGGTCAAGGTCCATGGTGTTCCCTCCAGTGTCATGCCATGCTGTGTGCATTCAGACATATTTACAGTATAAACGCAAATTTGGCCCTTTGCATTAACATTTTATGAACTGTTTGTGAAATGTTACAGCGGCAGCGCACCTTGGCTTGCAGGCATCTGGCCGCGTCCCGGCAT
This sequence comes from uncultured Oscillospiraceae bacterium, assembly GCA_964493585.1. Classification (GTDB taxonomy): domain Bacteria; phylum Bacillota; class Clostridia; order Oscillospirales; family Oscillospiraceae; genus HGM13006. The sequence continues at coordinate 4,705 of CAZBOR010000112.1, read as the reverse complement.
GATGCAGGCGCTATGCGGCCCGTACATCCGTCAAAATGACCTCTGACAGTCTCTTTGTGCCGTTTCCGCAGAATTTGTTTGGATTCCAAGGGATTTTATGCTACAGTGGATACACAGGGATCTGCAAATGCGAAACGATTGGAAAGTGAGGAACGACTATGGATATTTTTAAGAATATGCCCACGCCCACGGCTCCGGAGCCGGAGGTGGAGGCCCGCATGGCCAGGGAATCCGCCTACACCGTCATTGAGGAGACAGTGACGGACCGCCGGACGGACAAGACGGTTTTCGCCTCCACCGGTACCGCCGGGTCCTCCGCCATCTACGTCCGGGACGGCGGCACGGTATCGCTCCGAAGCCCTGAGATCCACGGCTACGGAGAGATGACCCGGGAGGACCTGCGTGAGGAACTGGGCAGCAAATACGGCTTCTCGGCGGCGGTGCTGGCCAATCAGAAGCCCAGTCATGTGACCCTGACGGACCCCAAAATCGTCTGCCATGACAGCTCCACCGCCAACGGTGCTTACGCCATCTTCGGCGGCGCGGTCGTGATCGAGGGAGGCTCCATCGACACCAACAACCGCCAGGGCCACGGCGTGGACGCCTCCTATGGGGGCCATGTGTACTGTAACGGCACAAAAATCCACACCGGCGGCCAGAATTCCGGGGCGCTGGCCACGGACTTCCAGGGCGGCTATATCACCGTCCGGGGCATCGACGCGGTGACAGAGCTTCCGGGCAGCCCCGGCATCTACACCGCCGGGAAATCCGTCATCACCGCCTATGACTCTAAATTCGTCTCCAAGGGCTGCGAAGCCGTCATGGTGGCCCACTCCCTGGGACACACCTATCTCTACAACTGCGACCTGACCGGCACCGTGGCCCTGAACACCCACAACTCCATGAGCCCGGAATACTCCTATATCCATATGACCGGCGGACGCCTGGCCTCTACCCAGGGGAGTATTCTCATGGCCGAGGACGGCAAGGCCGTTATGAATCTGCGCCAGGTCGCCATCGCGCCCGCTGCGGACGGCAATCTGGCCTACGCCAGGGCCGGCGGCCGTCTGGTGGCAAATCTGGCGGAGCTGGACGCGGCGGGCAACGTGGACCGGGAAAAGACCTCCTATCTGGAGATCAACCTCCTGGCCGCCAGACTCTCCGGCGCGGTCAACGCCACCGCTCTGTCCCTGGACGCCGCTTCGGCTTGGACGGTCACGGGCGACAGCGCCGTAGCGACTTTGAAGATCGCCCCCGGCGCGGCGGTGTCGGCGGCGTCCCCCGTCACCGTGAAATACGGCTCCCTGGCGCCCGGCGCGGCGCTTCCCACGGCGGAGAACGTCACCTTCCTCCAAGATGAGGCCCTCACCGACGATTACGAGGCACGACAGATGATGCCGCCTCCGGGCGCACCCGGCGGCGGTCCCGGTATGCCGCCTCCTCCCATGGGGTAAAAATGCGGGAGCGCCCTCCGGCCTTTGGCCGGAGGGCGCTTGTGTCTTTACGTTCCCTGGCGGAGGTCCGTTCCCAGGAAATACTTTTTCATGGGCCGGTACAGCAGGGCGAAGATCACCAGGCACAGCACCATATCCACACCCACATAGCTGCCGTTATAGGCCAGGGAGTAGAGATAGGGGTTGTCGAAGGTGGTACCCAGCAGCGCCGTGGGGACCACGATGCGGTAAATCGTGATGCCGCTGATGAAGTGGACCACAAACCGGGCCAGGGACCCCAGAATGGTTCCCGCGTAGATGCCCCAGGTCTTTCCCCGGAACGCGCCGCCCAGACCCAGGGCCGCGTAGGCCACGATATAGTCCAGCAGCATGGAGGCCCAGCCCCAGGCGTAGGCGCCGTCCAGCAGGAGCTGGAGCAGGCCGTAGACGAAGCCGCACAGCAGACCTCTGCCGACGCCCCAGCGGATGGCGTAGAACAGGATCGGCAGCATTCCCAGGCTGATGGCGCCGCCCTGGGGCAGCTCCAGGAGCTTGAGATAGCCCAGCACCGTACCCAGGGCCACCATCAGCGCCCCCTCGCACAGGGCCTTTACGTTTTGATGTGTCGTTGTCATAGAGATTCCTCCCATAAAAAATTGCCGCATTGCAAATACGGAAGCAATGCGGCTAACTGAGAGCTCTTTTCAACAAGTCTTTCCCTCCGCCGGTATGGTCCGTATCAGGTTCACGGGTCAGCGCGCCCTTTCGCGCAATCTCAGCCGGAACGGTCCGGCCCCCCGAAGACGTATTCACTTTGCAGCTTATCTGTATTGTACCCATTTCCGGCCTGTATGTCAAGGGCTTTTTTCTGGCCATATCTGGACCCATGAAAAACTTGAAAACTGAACCTTTTATTCAGTTCAGCAGGTGTGTATACTTATGGCGTTCAAAGATTTGTGCAAATCTCCTGACGATCCCGTCAAAGGCAGGTGGTAGCTTACCTGCCAAAAAAAGATTCTGCGGCTGACGGCGGCCGCATGGGTGGCCGCGGGCATTCTGACAAAGCTGTCCAAGGCCCCATAGGAAAGGAGTTCTTATGACTGATTTTCGGAAAAAAAGCCCTGTGCGCTGGATCACGGTCACGGCGCTGCTGATGGCCTTTAATGTGGTCCTCAGCTCCTTTGGTCTGCCGGTGCCCGGCGGACACCTGTACCTCAACGACATTGTGATTTGCACCGCGTCCATTCTGCTGGACCCGCTGGGGGCCTTTATCGTGGGCGGCGTCGGCGCGTTCCTGGGGGATTTCTTCTTCTATCCCACGCCCATGTTCGTGTCTCTGGTAACCCATGGCCTGCAGGCCGTGGTGATCTCCCTGTGCGTGCGCCACACATTTGCGAAAAAATCCCTGGCCGCCGGACTGGGCGTGCTGCTGGGCGCCATCATTATGGTGGTGGGCTACTCCCTGGGCCGCGCGTTCCTCTACAGCACCCCGGAGTATGCGATTTTGAAGCTGCCCTATCAGATTTTGCAGGCGGCGGTGGGCGCTGTGGTGGCCATGCTGCTGTGCTTCCAGGCGGGACTGCTGCGCCAGTGGGAACGCTTTGCCGGGACCTGACGCTTTGAGGAGGTGAGCCGCTTGCACAACCACCAGAAAAAGCTGGCGGTCATCAACGACCTCAGCGGCTTTGGGCGCTGCTCCCTGACGGTGGCCCTGCCGCTGGTATCCAAGCTGGGCGTCCAGTGCTGCCCGCTGCCCACAGCCATTTTTTCCAATCACACGGGCTTTGACAGCTTTTATTTCACCGACTGCACAGAGTCCATGGCCCCCTATATGGCGGAGTGGAAGAAGCTGGGGCTTGAATTTGAGGGGATACTGACCGGCTTTTTGGGCTCGGAGCAGCAGATCGGCCTGGTGGAGCAGTTCATCACCACCTTTACGACCGCCCGCACGCGGGTCATTATTGACCCGGTCATGGGCGACAACGGGCGTCCCTACGCCACCTATACCCCGGCCCTGTGCCGGCAGATGAAGCGGCTGGTGCGCTATGCACACATTCTGACTCCCAATCTCACGGAGGCGTGTATTCTGACGAACACGCCCTACCATGAGCAGTGGTCCGCCGCCCAGCTTCAGGCCATGGCCCAGGCCCTCTGCCATCAGGGGCCGGAGCAGGTGGTCATTACCGGAGTGCCGCGGGGCGCGTATCTGGAGAACTACTGCTACAGCCTCCGGACCGGACCGGCCATGCTCCGCACCCGGCGCGTCGCGCCCCAGCGGTCCGGCACCGGGGACGTATTCTCCGCCATCGTGGCGGCGGGAGCGGTTCGGGGGCTTCCCCTGGAGCGAAGCGTCCGGACCGCCGCCGCCTTTATCCAGACCTGTCTGAAGCGCTCGTCCGAGCTGGACATCCCGGTCACTGACGGGGTGTGCTTCGAGGAGGTCCTGGACAAGCTGCATTTCTGATATACTCTCCGGAGCTATCAACCCCCAAAAAGGCTGATAGCTCCGGAGACGCCTCGGAGAATCGTATAAGGAGTTGTTTCTATGGAAATCCTTTACCGCGTCCACAACGGCCTCTATGTAAACCTCACCAACCGCTGTTCCTCCGCCTGCACCTTCTGTCTCCGGCAGAGCATGGACCGCATTGGGGAGAGCGGCAGTCTGTGGCTTTCGCGGGAGCCAACCGCCCAGGAGGTCCGGGCGGAGTTTGAAAAATGGGACCTGAGCCGGTTCAAGGAGATCGTGTTCTGCGGCTTTGGCGAGCCGACCTGCGCCCTTCCCGTACTGCTGGAGGTGGCCGCGTGGCTCAAGGCCCGCACCGCTCTGCCCATCCGCGTCAACACCAACGGCCAGGGCAGCCTGATTGCCGGGCGGGACATTTCCGGGGAGCTGGCGGCGCGGGTGGACACCGTTTCCATCTCTCTCAACCACCCGGACCCGACAGCGTATCAGGCCCTGGTCCGCAGCCGGTTTGGACCGGCGGCCTTCGACGGGATGCTGGATTTTGCCAGACGCTGTGTGGCGGCGGGTCTCCATGTGGTCATGACCACCGTGGACACCACCATCTCCCACGAGGAGGAGGAACGGTGCCGGGCCATCTGTCAGGCTCTGGGCGCCGACTACCGCATCCGCCCCTGGGAGGGCTGAAGAACGCCGCCGGACTTCAGGACCGGGACCATCCTTGTAGTATCTGTAAATCATACGGAGGCCCATCGCCACAGACGATGGGCCTTTTTGTCATCTGCGCCTATCCGTTCGCAGGAAACGGTCA
>CAZBOR010000111.1:0-6310 GCA_964493585.1 uncultured Oscillospiraceae bacterium | reverse complement strand
TCCTACGCCATCTTCCCCTACGACCAGATCAAGGCCTGCGCGGAGCGGTATGTCAGCAATCCCGCCGTGGCCAACAAGGCCCACTTCTACGCCACCTGGGAGGAGGATCTGGAGGAGGAGAGCTTGCTGGACACGCCCGTGAAAAAGGCCGACACCCTGGAGGAGCTGGCGGAAAAGATGGGCGCGGACCCGGCCGTCTTCCTGGACGAGGTGAAGAAGTACAACGGCTTCTGTGAAAAGGGCGTGGACGAGGATTTCGGCAAGGACCCGAAATACCTGGTGCCGATTCCCCTGGACAAAGGCCCCTATTACGCGGTCTACGGCCAGCGCTTTTCCGAGGCGGCCATGGGCGGCGTGACGGTCAACGGAGACTGTCAGGTGCTGCGAAACGACGGCAGCGTGATCCCCGGCCTCTACGCCGGCGGCGACTGCACCTCCGCCATGCACCGCAAGGGCAAGCTGGCCCCGGTGTCCGAGCTGACCTGGGCCATGGCGTCGGGCTACATCGCAGGCGGCAACATGGTCGCGTACATCGACCGGAAGCAGTAAGGAGGTGCTGAGTTATGCTAATGCCTGATAATACCGTATTTGTACCTGTCAAGGACCCCAATATGTCCGGGGAGCGCACCAAAAACCAGCGCCTTCCCATGGCGCAGCGGCTGACCACCTTTGACGAGGTGGAGCAGACCTATACCGAGGAGGAGGCTCTGCGGGAGGCGTCCCGCTGTCTGGGCTGTCCCTCCCGCTGGTGCTCCAAGGAATGTCCCGCGGGAATGCCCGTTCCCGAATTTATCAAAAAGGTCCGGGAGGGAGACTATGAAGGGGCCTATGAGCTGATCGCCTCCGCCTCTCCCCTGCCGGAGTTCTGCTCCCGTCTGTGCCCTCAGGAGAAGCAGTGCCAGTCCAACTGCACCCGTTCCATCCGCACGGAGGCCGTGGGCATCGGAAGGCTGGAGCGCTTCGTGGTGGAGCGGCACTATGCCGCCGGCGGCTCTGAGCAGACCGCACCCGCCACGGGAAAGCGCGTAGCCGTCATCGGCTCCGGTCCCAGCGGTCTTGCCGCCGCCACCGTGCTGGCCAAGGCCGGCCACGCCGTCACGGTCTATGAGGCCGAGGCCCGGTCCGGCGGCCTGCTCCGCCACGGCATCCCCGGCATGAAGCTGGATAAGGCCGTTCTGGATCGGAAGCTGGCATCCCTTGCCGCCATGGGCGTCGCCTTCCGGACCGGCGTGACCGCCACGGCGGAAACGATTGCCGGCTATGACGCGGCCATCCTGGCGGTGGGGACGGGAAACGCCCGCAGGCTGAATCTGGAGGGCAAGGACGTCCACTACGCGGTGGACTACCTCTCCGGCAAGGCAGGCGCCACCGCCCGGGGCAAGGACGTGGTAATCATTGGCGGCGGCGACACGGGAAATGACTGCGTAGGCACCGCCATCCGCCAGGGCGCGGCATCCATCACCCAGATCGAGATGCTCCCCCAGGTGAGCAAGCCTCAGTTCCTCTATGATCCCCTGGTGCAGAAGCCCAAGGAGGTCAAATTCGACTCCTCCCAGGAGGAGTGTCTCAACAAATTCCTCCATGACCCGCACATCTATCAGGCCACGGTCAAGGCCGTGGAGACGGATGCGGCGGGGAACCTGACCGCAGTGACGGTGGTTCGGCTGGAGGCGGGCTATGACGAAAGCCGCCGCCTGGTGATGACGGAGATCCCCGGCAGCGAAGCGGTGCTGCCCTGCGGCATTTTAATCATCGCCGCCGGATTCCTCGGCCCCAAAGCGGAGACTGCGGCGGCGTTCGGCGTGGAGACCGACGGGCGCTCCGACATTGTGGGCTACGCCACCAATGTGGAAAAGCTGTTTGCCTGCGGCGACTGCCGCACGGGCCAGAGCCTGGTGGTCAAGGCCATGGTGGACGGCCGGGAGTGCGCCAAGGCGGTGGACGCCTTCCTGCGCGGAGAATAATTCGAGAAAAAACAGCGCCTTGCCCCCGGCCGGGGACAGGGCGCTGTCTCGTTACATCCGGGACCGTCAAGCCATGGCCGGACCCATGGCGCAGCCGGCGGATGCGGATGGTTTTGGGGAAAGTGGAAAATACTTCCCTTCTTTGACTTTTCCTCCGGAATCAAGTACAATAGAGGCGGAGGTGTGGGAACATGGGAAAAATATGTATCCTGCTGGCGCTGGCGCTGCTCCTGACGGGCTGCGGCCCGGCGGAAAGCGCGGCATCGTCGGCGGATTCCGGGAGCCAGGAAGAACACTGGGGCGTCATGCCGGAGGAGCTCACGTCCCCGGAGGAGCTCGCGTCCCCGGAGGAGCCGTCCATGATGGAGGCAGACAGCGCGGACGAAGCGGCCTCCGCCGCAGAAGCAAGCGTCCAGGAGGAGCCGGTGGAAACGCAGGCACCCCCTCAGTCCCTGACGGAGCTATACGCACCCTCCTGCACCGTCTGGATTGACGGTCAGGCCCTGGAGGGGATCGTACTCAGCGGCACCACCCTGGTCAATGGGGCGGCGCTGACGGAGCGGTTCTCCTGGCTCCGGCAGAGCGGAGATACCTTCATCCTGCCGGATGGGACCGCTCTGGAGCTGGCGCTCTGCTCTGTCGATGCCGCAGACCCGGACCAACCGGTCTATGACGGCTCCGGCGGCATCTGCTTTGACGGGGCGGAATACTGGCTGCCCATCCGGGCCGTGACGGAGGCCCTGGGATACTCCCTGCTCTGGGACCCGGACACGGGAGACGTCTATGTGTCCTCGCTGGCGGTGGACCTGTCTGAAGTACAGGGCAGCCGGGTGCCGGTGCTTATGTATCACGCGGTGTCCGACGACCTTTGGGGCATTGAGGAGCTGTTTGTCTCCCCGGAGAATATGCGGAGCCAACTGGAATACCTCACGGAAAACGGCTATGACCCGATTTTCTTCTCGGACCTGCCGAATCTGGACCAGTACGACAAGCCTATCATCCTGACCTTTGACGACGGCTATGACGACAACTATGAATATCTGTTCCCGCTGCTCCGGGAGTTTGGCGTGAAGGCCACGGTTTTTGTGATCTCCGATATGCTGGGGGATGAGCACTACCTCACCGATCAGCAGGCCAGGGAGATGTCCGACTCCGGCCTGGTGGACATTCAGAGCCACACGGCCACCCATCAGCAGCTTGCCACCCTGACGGCGGAGGAACAGGAGGAGGAGCTGTCCCGCTCCCGGCTGGAGATCGCCAGAGTGACCGGGAAGCTCCCCTATGTGCTGGCCTATCCCAACGGCAGCTATGACAGCGACACCCTGGCGCTGGCGGCGCGGTACTATCAGTTCGGCATGAAGATGAACGGCGGGAGCTGGTATATCGGCGAAAACCGCTATGAGGTGGACCGTATCTATATCAGCCGCTATGACACGCTCTCGGACTACGAGAGCCTGCTCGGCTAGGGCGTCACGCCACCGTCAGCACCACCTGACCCCGATAGGTGCCGGGCCGCAGCGGGACCTGCCTGCCGTCCACGGTCATGGTCAGCGTCCTGCCCTCCGGCGCGATCAGGGTGGCGCCCTCCGGGATGGTGTACTCCCGGCAGGAGCCGCTGACGGGGACCATCACCAGACCGTTTTGCTGCATCACGTCCAGCAGGATCTCCGCCGCCTGCCGGCGGGTCAGCGGCGGATTATCCACCGTAAAGGTCTCCAGGTCGGCGGCGGGATGGCCCACGACGTCGGCGGCCCCGGCCACCAGTGCCACCATCTCCTCATGGCTGAGAGGCCGGTCCGGACGGAACCAAAACCGGCCGTCCTCCTCCACGGCGGGCATGACGCCGAGCTGGTAGCAGACGGAAATGGCGGTGCTGCCACGGATGGCCTCGGCATCCGCCAGAAGCCAGGAGTACAGGGGCTGTAAATCGTTCATAAGAATACCTCCAATCGCATCAAATCGGGAGGGGCCCGGCCCCTCCCGATCATTTTATCCCATGTTCAGGTCCGCGTCAATGGCATTTTGCGGCGATAAAGCCGCCATCCACGCTCCAGATCCGCGCGGAGATGTACCGCTCCGCCTGGTCCGTTCCCATGTCCCCGCCGATGGGATGCGCGGGAATTGTCCCCGGTGGCTTAGCGGCCGGGGATGGTATCCAAAGGCGAGATACGCGCTCTATTTTGATCCTTGGACGTATAAAGCCCGTCCCCCGGTCATAGGCTGTAGCGATGAAACGGAGGGACATACCCATGTGCAGAAAAGGAATTTTGTCGCTTTGCATGGCGCTGCTGCTGACCACTGCCTGTCTGGCCGCGCCGGAGACCGCGGCTCCGTCCTGCCTTCTGATGGACGCGGCCACCGGGACCGTGCTCTATGAGCTGGACGCGGACCATCGGCTCGCCCCGGCCAGCGTCACCAAGGTCATGACGCTGCTGCTGGTGATGGAGGCCATCGACCGGGGCCAACTGGGCTGGGACGACATGGTCACGGCCTCCGCCGCCGCAGCGGCCAAGGGCGGCAGCCAGGTGTATCTGGAGGAAAACGAGCAGATGACGGTGCGGGAGATGGTCAAATGCGTGGTGGTCTCCTCGGCCAACGACTGCGCCGCCGCCCTGGCGGAGGCCGTGGCGGGCAGCGAGAGCAGCTTTGTGGAGAGGATGAATCAGCGCGCCCAGGAGCTGGGCATGGAGAACACCTGCTTTGCCAACTGCACGGGCCTGGACGACGAGGCCGGATCCGACGTACACTACACCACCAGCCGGGACATCGCCATCATGTCCAGGGAGCTGCTGCGCCACGACGAGATACGGGAGTTCACCACCATCTGGATGGACACCATCCGGGACGGGACCTTCGGCCTCAGCAACACCAACAAGCTGGTGCGGTTCTACTCCGGCACCACGGGCCTGAAAACGGGCTTCACCCAGGCGGCGGGCTACTGTATGTCCGCGTCGGCGGAGCGGGACGGCATGGAGCTGATCGCCGTGGTGATGAACTGCGCCACCAGCACGGACCGCTTCGAGTCCGCCAAGGCTCTGCTGGAATACGGCTTCGCCAACTACACGCTGCTGGACCCGCTGGGGGATGAGACGCTGGAGGCGGTCCCGGTGGAGCTGGGAGTCCTCGAAACGGTCCAACCGATTCTCCAGGCGACGGACCCCATTTTGACGGACAAGGCCGCCGCGTCGGGCGTCACCCGCGAAATCACCCTGGCGGAGCAGGTCGGCGCGCCCGTGGTCCAGGGCCAGACTCTGGGGACCCTGACGGTGAAAAGCGGCGACGCCGTTCTGGCGGAGATCCCTCTGGTGGCCGAGACCGGCGTGGACCGGCTGAGCTGGCCGGCGCTGATGGGCCGCATGACCGCGAGACTCTGGATGGGCGCGTAAGAAAAATTGGATATGCGTATTGCTTTTTTTCCCGTTATCCGTTAAGATAGAGGGTAGATAAACCTTTCATGGAAAGCTGGGATACAGGATGATAGAAACCGATATTTCTAATATTTGGAGTTCCATTGACTTCTCCGGACTGATGCAGATGGAGAGCCGCCTCGGCGACGCGCACCAGGCCCTGGCCCGTGGCACCGGCGCGGGCAACGACTATCTGGGCTGGTACCATCTGCCCTCCGGGACCTCGGAGGCGGAGCTGGACGCCATCCAGGCGGCCGCCAAGAAGATCCGCCGGGATTCCAAGGCCCTGGTGGTCATCGGCATCGGCGGCAGCTATCTGGGCGCCAGGGCCGCCATCGAGTTTATGAACGGCGTCATGCACAATGAGACAGACCCGGTGAAAATCTATTTCGCCGGAAACCATCTGAGCACCCGTGCCCTCAACGATCTGGCGGAGCGGCTGGAGGGCATCGACTTCTCCATCAACATCGTGTCCAAATCCGGCTCCACCATGGAGACCGCAGTGGCGGCGCGGATGTTCCGCTGGCTTCTCAGCCGCAAATACGGCGCAGAGAAGGCCAGAGAGCGCATCTATGTGACCACAGACCCGCTCAAGGGCAAGCTCCGCACACTGGCCACGGAGGAGGGCTACACCAGTTTCCCCATTCCCGCCAATGTGGGAGGACGCTACAGCGTCCTGACCGCCTGCGGCCTGCTGCCCATGGCGGTGGCGGGCATCGACATCCGCTCGGTGATGGCCGGCGCGCGGCAGGCGGAGGCGGAGCTGGACGTCCGCAGTCTGGAAAACCCCGCGTGGCTCTATGCCGCCGCCCGGAATATGCTCTATGAAAACGGCAAAAAAATCGAGATGCTTTGCAGCTACGAGCCGGACTTTGAGTACATGGGCCGCTGGTGGCAGCAGCTCTTTGGCGAGAGCGAGGGCAAGGACGGCAAGGGCAT
>CAZBOR010000110.1:0-6421 GCA_964493585.1 uncultured Oscillospiraceae bacterium | reverse complement strand
AGCGGAGCCGGTGAGAGCGGCGAGCGCGGCGGAGAGGCCCTGAGCGAGGAGGATATGGCAGCGCAGACGGCGGAAACCGTCGCGTCCCTGGTCGAGCTGAACCCCACCTATGTTTTCGTGTTCGATAAGGATGCGTCAGAGCGCGAAGAGGGCATGACGTCTGCGGAGGACATCGTTGCGGCGGCCGATATGAGCGCGTTGGAGGCCTATCAGAATGGCAACGTCATCTGCGTGGACAACGCGATTTGGTCCACCGCTTCCGGCGGTCTCAGGGGCATGAGCCAACAGCTGGATACGCTGATGGAGCTGTTTGGACTGAGCTGAGTATGAACGAAGCACCTACCTTGGCGCCTGAGGTTGCAAATACATTGGAAGTGCTCCGGGGACGTTGCGGCGTCCCCGACACTTTCGGTTATTTTACGGATTTGGCGGAGCGGTATTTTTCGGGTTCCGGGGCGGAAACACCCGGAGAAGTGCTGATTGCGGGCAGCAGCTTTCCGGAGGAGCTGCTCTGGGCCAGCGGGATGCGGCCCCATTGGGTCATTGGCGGTGGCCTTTCCGTCGGGGCGTCGATCGACGACAGAGTGCCGCGGGATGCGGACGCGGTTTCCCGCTCTGTGTTTGGCTATATCGAGGACTATCTGGCGCGGCGTGACCCCGGGACGCCGGTGATCGTCCCGATCAGCGGGGACAATCCCCGAAAGATCGCCTATCTGTTGAGCGAGGAGGGGCGCAACGTCCTGACCATCGACATCACGCCGGAGATCGAGCAGTCCCGTCTTTATGACTCCCTGCGGAGCCAGCTGCACGGCATCATGGCAGAGCTGACCTGCACATGGAATATGCCGGGGGCGGGGAGGCGGCTGAGACAGTGGAGCCGGACGGTTTTTCAGGCGAAATCGGCGGCGCGGGCGCTGACAGACCCGGCGCTGAACATGAGCGGCATGGTCAAGATGTTCCTGCTGAACACCTATTTCTATGCGGATGATGTGACACGGTGGCGTCAAAGCCTGTCTGAGCTTATCCGGCAGTGGAAAAGCGATCAGACGGAGGCCCCGAAGCCCGGCGTGGTGATCGTAGGCTCCCCGGTCCTGTTTCCGAATTACAAGGTCCCGATGCTGCTGGAGAGCGCCGGGCTGTCCATCCGCGCCACCTGTGACTATGTTTCCGGCAAGGTGCTGTCGGCTGCGGGGGAGACGCAAAAGGGAAACCGGGAGCTTGTGCTCCAAGGGCTTGTACAGCAGACCTATGGCTCGGATTGCTCCGGGGCCTTTGTCAGCAACCGGGCGATATATGATCGGACCGCGTATCTGCTGGACACGCTGGATGTCCAGGGCGTGATCTTTCATGTGATTAAGGGACAGATCGAATACGACTTTGAGCTGGAGCGCATGGAGTCCCTGTTTGCGGCCCATGAGCTGCCCGTGTTCCGGCTGGAGACGGATTATCATGACAATGACGTGGAGCAGCTTCGGATCCGGCTGGAGGCATTTGCCGAGCTGCTGATGCAGGATGTGTAGCGATGAAAAGAATACGAAATCAAATCATGAAATACTGGAAAGCGGCGCCGTTCTGCCTGCTGCTGGCGCTGATGGCGTACTTTTCCTGGCAGTTTACGTTTTTCACGTTCCCGGAGGACCCGTCGGGCTATACATTGGGGACGGTAAAAACGGAAGGGGAGGACCTCGCGCTCTGCTTCCGCTATGACGATACGGCGATCAGCCTAAACCTCTCCGGGAAAATCGACGAGGATGACATCCAATACTATGGCCTGGTTTCAGACGGCGTCGCGATCATGGGGGAGGAGCATATTGCCCGGCTGACCGAGGATTACACCGGCAGCTTTATGGCGGTCTCCAAGCTCCAGTACGCGGACTACAACCGGGACGGAACCAGGGACCGGCTGCATTTGGCGGCCAAGACGGACATGGAGCTGTCCCAAAGCAACGAGGACGAGGGCGCGATGTTCGGCAGCGAGGTGTACCCCCTGGAGGTGAGATTCGACTACCGAAGCCAGGTCCGGATATACTATAACGATGCGCCGCTGGCCAATACCCCGCTGACGGTGATAGATGCGGATGGAACCGAACACAGCTATATCCCGGACGGGGAGGGGATACTGACAGAGCTGTCGGCCGGAGACGCCTGGAACGGCTTTACGGTTGCCTATTCGGATAACGATCTGGACTTTTACATTCTGAACTACTGTGTGGAACAGAACTCCCTGTTCACCTACCGCCATATGCGGGCCATGACGCCCTTTGCCGTGATTCTCGCCATTTCCCTAGCCGGGATCGTGCTTTGCGCGTTGACCCGCTCCATCGTGGAGCGCAAGGTCTATGGAAGGGCCTACGCCGCACGAAAACGGGCCGGCTTGGGGGGCATTCGGGCCCCGTTTTCCCGGTTCATGCTGATTCGCTGGTGTACGATGATCGTCACATGGGTGCTGGTGTTCTATGGAGGGCATATCTTCGGCGCCTGGTTTGATAAGGTGACATTTCCAATCCTGGCCTGCGGCCTGGAGAATGAGAGCCAGTTTATCAGCGGTAGCTGCTATTATCTGGCGAATCTGGACCTGCTCTTCGGACGGTCCATGGGAGAGATTATTGTCTATTTTGCCACGCTCCTGGTTTCTGTACTGGTGCTGGGGCGCATCATCTGCGGCTTCCTCTGCCCGATGGGGCTTTTGCAGGATGTGATCCATGAGATCAGACAAAAGCTCCACATCGAGGGCATCGCATTCAACGAAAAAATGTACGGCTATATACAGCCGGTCAAGTGGACCTTTGTCATATTGATGATCGGGCTGTGCTTCGCGGGCGGAAAGTTCTGCGATATTTGTCCGGCCAAAACGCTGTCACCGGCCTTTTCCGGCTTCAAGGTCAGCCTGTACGCCAGCGGCTTTTTGATGATCGCCGTGGTCATCGGCAGCTTCTTTAAGCGGCGGCTCTGGTGTACGGTCTGCCCGCTGGGGTATCTTCTGGGGCTGCTTCATAAGATCTCGCTGTTCCAGATTCACAAGGAGAGCGAGGCCTGTACCGCCTGCGGAGCCTGCTATGAGGCCTGCCCCATGGGGATCAAATCCATATACACCCGGCGGGACCGGGAGAAAGTGACGGAGTGCGACTGCATTATGTGCGGAGAATGTGTCCGCCGCTGCCCGGAAAACAACGCCCTGTCCATCACGTTCTGCGGGAAAAGAATATACACTTCGTCCAGAAAACGGGTGATGCGGCACTACGGCAAAAAAGAGGAGCGCGTATGACAGATACAAAGATCGAAGCAGCAGGAGAAAGCCGCCGCCGGGAGCGCTTTCTCAGGCGGTCCTCCCAGACCTCGGCGAAATATCTCCGGGAATTGGAGGAGCTTTCGGAGATGCCTGCGGCGCTCCGGCCCTTCCTGGAGGTGCTCAGGCGGGTCTATGTGGAGGGGGAGAGCGTCGGGCGGGACCGGCCCTGTGTCGGCACCTATTGTATGCTGGCGCCGCAGGAGTTGATCTATGCGGCGGGCGCCATGCCGGTGAAGCTGTGCAGCGGCAGCTATACGGCGTTTATGATCGGCGAGGACGCCGTCCCCAGGGACGCTTGCCCGCTGGTCAAGGCGGTGGCGGGATTCCAGGAGATGAAAACGCTGCCGCTCTACCGGGATTGTGAGATGATGGTTGTCCCCATCACCTGCGACTGCAAGAAGAAACTGGTGGATGTGCTCCGCCGGGACTGCAAGGTCCATGTGATGAATCTGCCCCTGAACCGGACGGACGACAACGGCCTGGAGTTCTGCGTGTCGGAATACTATCGGTTTCTCTCCGCGCTGGAGGAGACCACAGGCCGCAGAGTCACCTGGGACAGCCTTTGGAAAAGCATCGAGCTGGTAGGACGGGCGCAGTATGAGCTGTCCCGGTTTACGGAGCTGCGGCAGGGCCGGCGGGCGCTGCTGAAAGGGACCCATGTGATGGCGATGATGAATGCGTCCGCCTATATGCCGATCGCGGAATGGACCGGGCAGCTCCGCCTGCTGAACGAGGAGCTGCTCCGGCGCAAAGCGAATGACGTCTATGTGACCAAAGCGAACCGGCCGCGTATTCTGCTGACGGGTTCGCCCATCGCGTTCCCGAATATCAAGGTCCCGCTGCTGATCGAGCAAATGGGCGGCAGCCTGGTGGCCGACGAGACCTGTATGGGAGAGCGGAGCCTCTATGACCCGGTGGTCCCCGTGGATATGACCTTTGACGGTCTGCTCCGCGCCTTGGCCAACCGCTATATTCGGGCGTGTACCTGTCCGGTCTTTTCCGAGAACCGCCAGCGCATTGACCGTATCCTGCACATGGTCAGGGAGTCTCAGGCGCAGGGCGTGATCTATCATGTGCTGCGGGGATGTCTGGTCTACGACTACGAGTATCCGCTGCTGGAAAAGGCGCTGGAACAGGAG
Source organism: uncultured Oscillospiraceae bacterium (assembly GCA_964493585.1). Taxonomy (GTDB): domain Bacteria; phylum Bacillota; class Clostridia; order Oscillospirales; family Oscillospiraceae; genus HGM13006. The sequence continues at coordinate 1,993 of CAZBOR010000110.1, read as the reverse complement.
GGAATCCCCGTTATCCGCCTGGAAAGCGACTACAACGAAGAGGACATCGAGCAGCTCCGGATTCGCGTGGAGGCGTTCATCGAGCTGATAAAGCTGAAAAACAATGCGTGGAGGGAAACTGCAAATGTCTGAAAAATACTATGCCGGCATTGACGGCGGCTCGACCTATGTAAAGGCCGCGCTGATCCAAGGCGACACCGTTGTGGGGACAAAGGTCTGCAATACCGGAATTGACAACAACGGCGCGGCGGAGCGCCTGCTGGACGAGCTCTGCGCCGAGCAGCAGATCACCCGCGGGGACGTCGCCTATATCATGGCCACAGGCTACAGCCGAAAAATATTGGAAGTGGCGGACGATGATATTTCGGAGATCACGGCTCATGCCTACGGGGTGCGGCTGACAGCGCCGCCGGAATACCGGCCGGGGATGATTATTGATATTGGCGGTCAGGACAGTAAGATCATCTATCTGGATTCCGGCTACAAGGTGAAGAACTTTACCATGAATGACAAATGCGCCGCCGGAACGGGGAAGTTCATGGAGGTCATTGCACAGATACTGGATACCACCGTGGAACAGATCGGAGAAATCTCCATGCAGAGCAAAGCGCCGTGCGACATCAACAGCACCTGCGTGGTGTTTGCACAGTCTGAGGTCATTTCCCTGATCGCACGGAAATATGACCGCTGCGATATTCTGGCCGGGGTGCATCAGTCCATCGCGAAGCGCATCATCAAGATGATTAAGCGCAGCGAAAAGAACGGCGACATTCTCATGACAGGCGGCGGCGCTCTCAATGCCGGTATTCGGGCGGCCTTTGAGGAGGAATTGATGCGGGACGTGTACATCGCCCGGCATCCGCAGTTCAACGGCGCCATTGGCGCGGCAGTGATCGCCAGGGAAAGAGGCCAACGTGACTAGCGCGCTGGTACAGGCGGCAGTTGCGGCAGCCTCCGCAGGCAGTGCTTGCAGTGTTTGCGGCGCCTCTGCCAGCTCGGCGTTCCTGTCGTCTTATATCATCACGCATAAAAAGCTCGCCGGACCGGTCCTGTGCTTTCTGCTGGGAAAGACTGCGGTGATCGCGACGCTGTGCATTTTGTCCGCGTGTCTTGGGGAGAAAATTCTGGATGAAAGCGGTCTGGCCGGACGGCTGGACGTCTACCTGATCGCCCAGATACTGGTCCTGCTCATCGCGGTGGTGCTGGCGGCTCGCTGGATTTATTATGAGAGAAAGAACAAAGGCGCCTGCCATGGCGCAGGGCGCTGCGGAGCCGGGGCGCGTCCCCATGAAAGCTCCTGCGGCAGCATCGCGCTGTTTGCAAACGGCGTCGCCTGCGGAGCCACCCCCTGCGCCCCTTTGCTGGTGGTGCTGAGCCAGGCTGCGGCCGCAACGCAATTACAGGCGGCGGTGTCCGGCGTGGTGTTTTCCGTGACCGGATTTTTGTCGCCGGTCATCCTCTGGCTTGCGGTGTCCAGACTGCTGGCCGGGCAGATGCAGCGGGAAATTGCACAGTGGATCAAATGGTTCCAGTTTGCCTGTTATATCCTGCTTGCCCTGTTGTCCATATACACAATGATTCGTTATCGGCTTTGAGGAGGTACATCTATGCGTGAACAGATCCATTCGCTGTCAAGGGCCTTTGGCCGGACAGGACCGTCAGACAGAGACGTCAGATTTCAGATCGTCCGTTCCTGTATCGGAATCACGGGGGCGGTCTGCGTGATCTACGGCGCGTACAGCGTGCCGCACGCTGCGCTGGCGGAGGCGAAAAAAGCGGCGGAGGAGGCACCCCGGCTGGTGATCCTTGGCCGGGAGGAGGAGGAAACGGTCGCGCTGATCGCGGAGAGCATTCAGCAGGAGGATGGAACGGTTCTCTCGCTGGACGCATTTCTCGATACGCTGATCTGCGGCGCGTGCAGCCGCAAATGCCCGCTGCTTGCCCCGCGCTGCCGCCGTGGAATGTCCAAGGCGGAGACCCAGAGCGCTTACTA
>CAZBOR010000109.1:0-6502 GCA_964493585.1 uncultured Oscillospiraceae bacterium | reverse complement strand
GGCCTCCATCCAGCTCAACCATGTGGGCGCCATGAACCACCCCGACACCATCTCCTCCGGGCGGAACCCCATCGGTCCCTCGGCCTATGTGCGGGAGGACGGCGTTCAGGTGGAGGAAATGACCGTGGAGATGATGGAGGAGACCGCCAAGCAGTGGGCCGAGGCCGCTTGGAACTGTAAGGCCCTCGGCTTTCAGATGGTGAACCTCCACGGCGGCCATGGCTGGCTGCTGAACCAGTTTATCTCCCCCCTGTTTAACCATCGCACGGACGAGTACGGCGGCTCCATGGAGAATCGCGCCCGGTTCCCCATTATGGTCTGTCAGAAAATCAAGGAGCTCTGCGGCGACGACTTCCTCATCGAGTACCGTATGTCCGGCTCCGAGCGCATGGAGGGCGGCATGACCATCGAGGACGGCATCGAGTTCGCCAAGATCATCGAGCCCTATGTGGACCTGATCCATGTGACCTCCGGCTCCTATCAGGACCATGTGAATACCAAGGCGTTCTCGTCCATGTTTGACAAGCACGGCTGCAATCTGGATCTGGCGGAGGCCATCAAGCGTAATGTCCATGTGCCTGTTATCGCTGTGGGCGGCTTCAATGCTCCGGACCAGATTGAGGAGGCCATCGCCTCCGGCAAGTGCGACTTTGTGGCCCTGGGCCGCCAGCAGTTTGCGGACCCGGAGTTCGTCAACAAGACCCTTATGGGCCTGGAGGACCAGATCGCGCCCTGCCTGCGGTGCTCCTGCTTCAACCCTCTGGCGTCGGACCCCAACGCACGGCCCATCCCGGAGCTCTGGCACTGCGCGGTGAATCCCTGGGGACAGCGGGAGCTGCGCTGGCGCAACGCCCCCAAGCCCCGTGCCAGCCGCACGGTCCTGGTCATCGGCGGCGGCGTGTCCGGTATGTACGCAGCCCTCACCGCCGCAGAGCGCGGCCATGATGTGACGCTGGTGGAAAAGGAGGACAAGCTGGGCGGCCTGCTGTGGTTCACGGAGGTGGACACCGACAAGGAATCCCTGCTCCGTTTCCGGGACTCCCTCATCGCCCGCTGCAAATACAACGGCGTCAAGATCCTCCTCCACACCGAGGCCACGCCGGAGCTGGTGCGGTCCATGCAGCCCGACGCGGTGATCTGCGCGGTCGGCTCCCATCCCTTTGTGCCGCCCATTCCCGGCGTGGAGCACGCCCGGCACGCGGTGGAGGCCTACCGGGACATCGAGGCCCTGCGGGGCAAGCGGGTGGTCATCATCGGCGGCGGCGCCATCGGGTGCGAAAGCGGCTACTTCTTCGCCAGCAAATGCGGCGCGCAGGTGCAGATCCTGGAGATGCGGGACGCCATGTGCAAGGACTCCTATCCCTCCCAGCGGGCGGCGCTGCTGCCCCGGATGGAAAAGGCCGGCATGACGTTGAACTGCTCCGTCACCACCAAAGAGATCACCGAAAACGGCGTCAAATATCTGGACAAGGACGGCGCCGAGCAGTTCGCCCCGGCGGATATTGTCTACTACTGCTGCGGCAACCGCTCCAACAGCGATGTGGTGCAGCGTCTGGAGGGCATCGTCCCCTGGTTCGTCGTCACCGGCGACGCCAGACAGGCCCGTACCGTGAAGCAGGCCACCTACGAGGGCTTCTGCGCGGCTATGGATATTCTGTAATACAAAATCCTCCGAGCTCCCGAACCCCCTGTCGGATTCGGCGCTTCTCAAAAAGGCGGCCCGCCACTGTACTGCGGAGATGCTTCGGCTGAACGCCCTTTTGCCTGCGCTGCACGCAGAATATCACGATACGGCTACGGATGCCGCAACGAAACAAATCCCCTGCCTGATTCGGCTGTTCACAGTCTGCAAATCAGGCAGGGATTTTTGCAATGATAAGCGGCGTCATCAGGAAGCGTCAGGCGATTCTACACCTCTCCGATTTCGCCGCAGAGGTTCTGCGAGAAGATATGCCGGATTTCCCGGACATCCTCCGTCTGGCCCAGCGCCCACATCAGCTTGGTGACAGCCGCCTCGGTGGTCATGTCGCCCGCAGGGATGACGCCCGCCTCCAGGAGCCTGCGGCCCACCTCGTAGATGGTGAAATTGCTGGACTCATAGAGGCACTGGCTGCACGCCACCACCGCCACGCCCTGGTCCCGGAGCATCTTTAGCTTCTCCATCAGGCCGATCTGCCGGGAGGGCAGCCCGCCCGCTCCAAAGGTCTCCAGCACCACGCCACGATAGCCAATGTCCCGGAGGCGGTCCAGCAGTCTGGGGTTCGTATTGGGGATCAGCTTCAGCAAAAACACATCGGTGGAAACATGGTCCATGAGGGCCGGGGGCCTGTCCGGCGGAGTCTCATGCTCATAGACCCGCAGACCGTCGGCGAATATCTCCCCCAGATACCGAGCGTTGACGCTTTCAAAGGCGTCGAAGCCCATGGTCCGGACCTTGACGGCCCGGCATCCCCGGATGATATGCCGGTTGAAGGCCACGCTGACCCCCTGGATCCCGGCATCCACCGCCGCCAGAGCGCAGAACAGGTTGTTCCGCGCATCCGTCAGCATATTGTCCATGGGTATCTGGGAGCCGGTCAGGACCACCGGCTTGCTCAGTCCCGGCAGCATAAAGCTCAGCATGGACGCGGAATAGGCCATGGTGTCCGTGCCGTGGGTGATGACCACGCCGTCGTAGCCGTCGATGCTTTCAAAGACGGTCCGGGCCATGAGCCGCCATTCCTCCGCCTGGATGTTGGAGGAATCCAGATTCATGATCTGCCTGACATGGATGTCGAATTTCCCCGTCAGGTCCCCCAGAGCCGACAGCAGCTCCTCCCCTGTCAGCTCCGGCTCCAGGCCGTCCTTGCCGGGCCGGGAGGCGATGGTGCCTCCCGTGGACAGCAGAAGGACACGCTTCATATCACTCGTCCTCATCCGTTTCTGTCTCCTCCGTCTCCGGCGCGGCGTTGGGATTGATCCCAACCATGGCGTTCCACTGCTCCCTGGTGATGAGAAGCTGGCGCGGCTTGGAACCCTCAAAGGGACCGACGATTCCCTTTTCCTCCATCTCGTCGATGATACGGGCCGCATGGGCATAGCCCAGCTTCAGCCGCCGCTGGAGCATGGAGGTGGACGCCTGCTTGGTGTCCAGGATCACCTCCACCGCATCCGGCAGCAGCGGGTCCCCCACCGTTTCTTCCATGGTGATCTGGCTCTCGCTTTCTTCGGCGGACACCGCGTTTTCCTCGATCTCCTGAAGAATCTCCTGGGAATAGTCCGCCTCGGAGGACGCCTTCACGAACTCCGCCACCTTTTCCGCCTCCTCATCGCTGATGAAGCAGCCCTGTACCCGCCGGGGCTTATTCGCGCCCTGGGGCGAATAGAACATATCGCCCTTGCCCAGCAGCTTTTCCGCGCCTCTGGTTCCCATGATAATGTTGCTCTCCATGGCGGAGGATACCGCAAAGGCGATGCGAGACGGAATATTGGCCTTGATAACGCCCGTAATCACATCCGCAGAGGGCCGCTGGGTGGCAATCACCAGGTGCATTCCCGCCGCACGGGCCTTCGCGGCCAGTCTGGCAATCGAGGTCTCCACCTCCTTGGCGGCCACCATCATCAGGTCCGCCAGCTCGTCGATGATGACCACAATCCGCGGCATGGGCTCCAGCTCCGGGTCCGAAAGCGCCTTTTTGTTGAAGCCCTCCAGGTCCCGGACCCTGGCGTCCTCAAAGCGCTTATACCGGCGATCCATCTCCGTGACCGCCCACTGGAGCGCGCCCGCCGCCTTCTTCGGGTCCGTCACCACGGGGATCAGCAGATGGGGTACGCCGTTGTAGATGCTCAGCTCCACCACCTTGGGGTCGATCATGATGAGGCGGCACTGCTCCGGGCTGTCCCGGTACAGCAGGGACACGATAATGCTGTTCATGCAGACGGATTTGCCGGAGCCGGTGGTACCCGCGATCAGCAGATGGGGCATTTTCGCAATATCCCCAATGATGTAATTGCCGCTGATGTCCTTGCCGGCGGCAAAGGCCAGCACCGACTTGTGGGTCCGGAACTCCTTGGAGCTCAGGACCTCCTTGATGGGAACGCTGGTGACGATGCTGTTAGGGACCTCGATGCCAATGGTGGAGCTTTTGCCGGGGACCGCCGCCACATGGACGCCGGAAACGCCCAGAGACAGCGCGATGTCCTCATGGAGTGAGGTGATCTTGCTCATTTTGACGCCGGGCTTCAGCTCCATTTCATACCGGGTCACAGCCGGGCCGCGCACCACATTACTGATTTTGCTGTCCACGCCAAAGCTCTCCAGAGTCTCCTCCAGGCGGCGCACATTGGTCCGCATCTCCTCTGTGTTGTCCTCCTCGGACCCCCTGGCCTCGGCCAGCATACTCATGGGCGGATACTGGTAGACGGGCTTCTCCTGGGCCTCCTCGTCGGTCCTGGCCTCGATCTCCATGGCAACCTGGGCGGCGGCCTCCTCAGCCTCCCCATGGCTGACCTTCTGCTCCTTGACGACCTCCAGATCCGCCTCCGTCAGCTTAGGCTCCTGCTCCGTCTCCTCCGGCGAGACCGGAAAAGGCTCCAGCTCCATATCCATCTCAGCGGGCAGCGCCGGGACCGGCTCGTTCCAGGCCAGGGAGACCGGGTCCATGTCCTCCCTTTCCGCCGTTGTCCGGAACAGATCGTCCTGAATATCCGTCTGCTCCTGCCGGACCATCTCCTGGACCTCGGCGGTATAGTCATGCCGCCTGGTATCGAAAATATCCGCAGGCTGCTCCGGCGCGCCGGTATTCCTGCCCTTGCCAAAGAGCGGATCCGCACCCGGCTCGGCCTTCTTTTGGCTCTGGGTCCTGGGCTTCCGCCCACGGTCCTCCCGCTCCTCCCGGGTCCGCTGCCGGGGCAGCGGCGTCACCAGTACCCGCAGATCCGCCCTGGTATCATAGGTCACAGGCTCCGGTTCCGGCTCGTCCGGCTCCAGCTCCGTCTGACGCTGGCGGCGAGCCTCGGCCCGCCCGTGGACCAGCTTTGCCGCCGAGATCCGGAACATCAGAAATACCAGCACCAGAAATACCACCAGCAGCAGCGGGATTGTGCCGCCCCTGCTGATGAGGGACCGCAGCCCCTCGGAGATCAGCCCCGCAAGCACGCCGCCGGAGGACAGCTCCTTCCCGGTGGTCCAGAGGCTCTTCACCAGGCCGAAGCCCGAATCCAGGTCGGCGCGGCAGAACCCCGTATGGATCAGGGCGCCGAGCACCACAGGGGCGCAAGCCGTTGCCGAAATGCGGAGCCGGATCGGCTCCCTGTGCAGAAAGGCGAGCATCCACGCGATATACAAAAACGCCGCCGGCAGGACCCAGAAGCCGTAGCCCACCAGTCCCTTGAACACGCTGCCAAGCAGGTCCAGCAGCACCGCATGGATTTTCAGCATATTGAGCACCAGAAACAACGCCAGAAATACCAGGATCAGAGCAAACCCCAGCCGCAGCGCCAAGGTGCTCGGCTGCTTCCCGGACGTCTTTTCGGCGGCCTTCCCGGCCTTGGAGCGCTGTCCCTTGTCTTTTTTGGAATGATCGACTGTACGCCGTGCCATAGTGTCCTCCTTCTATGCGATCAGTGAAAGTATCAACGCCACGATGCCCGCGCCCCAGCAGTAGTAGGCGAAGCCCCCAAGGCTCCTCCTGCCTGCCAGATAGCGGATCAGGCGAATGCTGAAATATCCGGAAACCGCTGCGGCGGCCATGCCGCTGAGATACATGGGCAGGGCCGAAAGGTCCAGCCCCGTCTGGGCCGCCTTCACAAAGCTCACCACCGCCGCCGCAATCACCGCCGGAACGCTGAGCAGCACGGAAAATCGCACGGCAAACCGCTGGGAAAATCCGCAGAGAAGTCCGGCCGATATGGTAAGTCCCGATCTGGACAGCCCCGGCAGCACCGCCAACGCCTGCGCTAAACCCACCGCCAGGGCGTTGGTCCCCGTCGCCTCCCGCAGGCCCTTGGCTCCGCCGGAGACGCGGTCCGATAAATAAAGGATCAGGCCGTTGAGGATCAGCAGCAGGCTCACGGCGGCGGTGCTCTGGTATATCCCGGAGACATGGCCGTAAACCGGGATCACCAGCAGCAGCGGCAGGCAGCCCGTGACGATAAACACCGCCATACGGCGGCGGTCGGCATTACGGCGGGTGGTGCGGCCCCGGTCCTTTCCCAGGCCCAGCAGTCCCAGGCCGCCCCGGAGGACAGCCCGCAGGTCCCGCCGATAGACCAGAAAAACGGAGATCAGCGTTCCGATGTGCCAAAAAGCGTCAAAGAACAGGTCCGCCTGCTCCACATGAAATATCGTTTGAAGCAGCGCCGAATGGCCGGAGCCGGAAATGGGCAGAAACTCCGTCACTCCCCGGACCAGGCCAAGCAGCACCGCGGTCAGGTAAGACAAGGAAATCCCTCCCACAGCGGTATAGCAATTTATTATATCACAGTTTGATTCCAAATTCCACTGCTTAATTTGTCTTTTCCC
>CAZBOR010000108.1:0-6505 GCA_964493585.1 uncultured Oscillospiraceae bacterium | reverse complement strand
AAAGCAGGGCGCGATACACCTTCGCATATCGCGCCCTGCTGTCGCAGTCCATATCAGATCAAAAGCTGTCCGTCCAGGATCAGCATAGCTGTCTGAACCATTTTGAGGCCGGTGTCCATGCTGCGCTTCTGGATAAACCGGTGGGCCTGGCTCTCTGTCATCTGGTTTCTGTCCATCAGCAGCTCCTTGGCCTTTGCGATCATCTGCTTATCCTCCTCGGAGCGTCGGGGCACCGGAGCCGACTCCTCCCCCTGCCGGTCCATGAGCATCCGCACGGTGTCCACAAGTTCCGACCTGTGGGCCGGCGCCACCAGCTTGCAGATGCCCTCTGCGGCGCAGGTCTCAAGCTGCATCGACGTGGCCAGCAGCACCATGGAAAAGCCCTCCGGGAGATTCTCATACAGCTCCTCCGCCGTCATGTCATAGAGCTTATAGCCGCAGAGAATGACCCCGGCATTCATGCGCCCGCACCAGCGGAGGATCTCCGCGCCGCTGCCGCAGGCGGCGGACACCCGTATCCCGGTGGATTCAAAAATATCGGTCATTCGCTGGCGCGTCTTTTCCCCCGCAAAGGCAATCAGCATATGATTCACAACGACCAGCTCCTCTCCCGTCTATTTCCGAACAAACCGAAAATCAATAACGCACCAGATAACGGTCGATCTCCCATTGGCTGACACTGGTCCGGTACTCGTCCCACTCCCGCTTCTTGCCCATGAGATAGGCGCTGCTGGCGTGGCTGCCCAGCGTATCGAGCACACAGGGGTCCTGCTCCATGGCGTCGATGGCCTCCTTCAAATTCGCAGGCAGGCTGACGATGCCGACATCCGCGCGCTCTTGGGGAGACATGGCGAAGATGTTGTCCTTGATCTGCTCCGGCGGCACAAGACCGCGCTTCACACCGTCCAGGCCGGCTGTCAGGCACACCGCGAGCGCCAGATAGGGATTGCAGGCCGGGTCCGGGCAGCGCAGCTCCACGCGGGTGGAATTTCCACGGGCGGAGGGAATGCGGATCAGCGCCGAACGGTTGCTGGCGGACCAGGCCACATAGCAGGGCGCTTCATAGCCGGGTACCAGCCGCTTATAGCTGTTGACCAGGGGATTGAGCACCGCAGACATCCCCGGAACGTGCTCCATCAGTCCGGCGATAAAGCTGTAGGCGGTACTGCTGAGCCCAAGGGGATCCGCCGGGTCGTAGAAGGCGTTTTTGCCGTCCTTGAACAGGCTCATATTGATGTGCATCCCGGAGCCGTTGATGCCCGCGATGGGCTTTGGCATAAACGTGGCGTGCAGGCCGTTTTTCGAGGCGTAGGTCTTGACCGTCAGCTTCAAGGTCTCGATGCGGTCTGCCGCCGTGATGGCGTCGGCATACTTAAAGTCGATCTCATGCTGGCCCACGGCCACCTCATGGTGGCTGGCCTCAATTTCAAAGCCCATGGATTCCAGCGCCAGGCAGACGTCCCGGCGCACGGTCTCGCCGTGGTCCATGGGGCTCATATCGAAGTAGCCCGCGGCGTCATGGGGACGCACCGTTGCCGCCCCCTTTTCATCGGTCTCAAACAGGAAAAACTCGCACTCAGGCCCCACATTGAAGGTGTAGCCCAGGTCTGCGGCCTCCTTCGTGGCCCGCTTGAGCACGTTCCTGGGGTCCCCCACAAAGGGCGAGCCGTCGGGATTGTGGACCGAGCATATCATTCTGGCCACCTTGCCGTTCATGGGCCGCCAGGGCATGACGCAGAAGGTGTCCAGGTCCGGCCAGAGATACTGGTCAGACTCGTTGATACGTACAAAGCCCTCGATGGAGCTGCCGTCGATCATGATCTGATTGTCCAGAACCTTCTTGATCTGGGAGGCCGTCACCGCCACGTTTTTGAGCATCCCGAAGATGTCCGAAAACTGCAGACGAATGAACTTCACATTTTCCTCCTCCACCATGCGAATAATGTCTGCCTTAGAGTATTTTGACACGACCAAATCCTCCTTAAAGAAATTGCGGCCCGCAGATGCCGCGAGCCGCCCTGCCATTGAGCCTATTATAGCGGGTTCCGCCTGAGCTGTCAATGGTTTATGAAATTTATTTTATTTTATCCTGCAAGAATGACGCTGAATTTTGCATTTTCCGAAAATCTATTAGATTTTATGAATAAAATTGCATATAATTATTCATTTTCAAGCTGTTCTCCGGGAACCGGGACCGGATAGCGTCCCGTAAAGCAGCCCTGACAGAAGCCCCCCTGGATCTTCGGCACAAGCTGGCGCAGGCTGTCCGTTTGCAGGTAGGCCAGCGAATCCGCGCCGATATGCCGCCGGATCGCGTCCAGATCCATCCGGCAGGCGATCAGGTGATCCCGGTCCGGCACGTCGGTCCCGAAGTAGCAGGGCGCAATAAACGGCGGCGCGGAGATACGCACATGGACCTCCTTCGCGCCCGCCTCCCGCAGAAGGCTCGTGATGAGATTGGAGGTGGTGCCGCGCACAATGGAATCGTCGATCATAATGACCCGCTTGCCCTCGATCTGACTACGCATGGGCGAGAGCTTCAGCTTCACCGCCGTTTCCCGGCTGGACTGCTCCGGCTTGATGAAGGTCCTGCCGATATAGCGGTTTTTCAGGAACCCTTCGGCCACGGGGATACCGGACTCCTGACAGTAGCCCAGGGCCGCGTCCAGACCGGAATCCGGCACACCGATGACCACATCGGCCTCCACGGGACTCTGCCGCGCCAGCAGCCGTCCCGCCTCCAGCCGCGCCTCATGGACCCCCTGGCCGCCGATCACGCTGTCGGGACGCGCAAAATAGATGTACTCAAAAATACAGATGTGGCTCTGACCGGAGCAGTTGTCCCGGATGGAGCGGAGCTTGCCGTCCTCAATGACGACGACCTCACCCGGCTCCACGTCCCGGACGAAATGCGCCCCCACGCCGTCCAGCGCGCAGGTCTCCGACGCGAAGATCCAGGCGTCGCCGCGTCTGCCGATGCAGAGGGGCCGGAAGCCCCAGGGGTCTCTGGCCGCGATGAGCTTTCTGCCGCTCATGACGATCAGGCTGAACGCCCCCACCAGCTTCTTCATGGTCCCCACCACGGCCTCCTCGATGGACCCGCAGTGAAGCCGCTGCCGCGCGATCGCGTAGGCGATGACCTCGGTGTCCGCCGTGGTCTGGAAGATGGAGCCGGTCTCCTCAAACTGACGCTTGAGCGCAGAGGCATTGACCAGATTGCCGTTGTGGACCAGCGCCAGATGGTTCTTGATATAGCTCAGGGTCAGGGGCTGGGCGTTTTCCCGCATGGAGCCGCCGGCGGTGGAATAGCGCACATGACCCACGGCCATGGTGCCGCCGAGCTCGTCGAGAATCTCCTCAGAGAACACCTCCCCCACCATGCCCATATCCTTATAGCAGGTGATGTTCCGGTCGTTGTTGGCCGCGATGCCGCAGGACTCCTGGCCCCGATGCTGCAGCGCATACAGCCCGTAATAGGTATCCCGCGCACAGTCTCCGGCCTGATTGTAGATGCCGAACACGCCGCATTCCTCATGGATGCCCCATGGTCCCTCCATATCAAAGCAACCCATAAAGCCGCCTCCCGATCCCTCATAAAATCAGCGACATTATATCACGAATTTCGTCCCATGACAAGCTGATTTTGAAAGGACCGGCGGGAAGGACGCAAAAGGGCAAAGCAGCCGTCGCTGCCCTGCCCTTTTCGCATCTGCCCTTGGCGCACCTCAGAGACACACTTGACCACGTCCGGGCCGACCCTTTGAGATCAAACAGGGTATCCTGTCTCTCCAGATCCCGCACTGAACCGACCATTATGGAATGATCTTTTTCAGATGCCCAGTGGCCTTTTGGACACCGGTACGGTCCTTCTGTTGGTCCACCGTCAGTATATGCCGTCCGCGAAAAAATATGCGAGCTGACAAATATTTCAAGGAAATGCCGGGCTGTTTCCCGCAAAGCAGCCGTTTTGGGGACTGCTGCGGAAAATATTTTGCAGAAGCAAAAAATAACACTTGATTTTCTGCCGCTGTGGCATTACTATATTGCTGGGAACCATCCTCCATACGGGTTCCGAAAGGAGCGCTCCCTATGAGTGACTACGGCGACAACATCATCTCCATCAGCGACGAGGACGGCAACAACTTTGAACTGCTGGTGCTGGACGAGGCTGATATGAACGACGTCCACTATCTGGCTCTGACGGAATCTCAGACGCCGGAGGAGGAGGCCGACCTGGAGGTCATCATCCTGAAGGTTATAGAGGACGAGACAACCGGGGAGGAGCTGCTGTCCACGGTGGACAGCGAGGAAGAGCTGGAGGCCATCTATCAGATCTTTGAGGATCAGATGTTCTCCGAGTACGATGAGGATGACACTGAGGACGAAGAATAAAAGATTCCCTGCTTGGTGCGTGAAGGACCCTGTTAAACCCACATTATAACCCTGGGACGCTGGACTCCTGCTGCTGTTTGCAGGCCTCCCGCCGGACTTGTCCGCGGATGTTGGAAGCAGTTTGTGCAGTGGGGAGGCGACCCACCTGCCCACAACGTGCAGGTTATAATTGGGTCCCACGGCCAAAGCGGGGAATTTTTTTCTTTCTTTCGGAATGAAATCAGAATTTCCGGCGCGTATTTCGCGCATCTTTTACGAAATTACTTGAAACTCATTCCAAATTGCTATATAATTACCCTGTTTCAACAATGCACACGAGAGGACTGAACCCGAAATGAGCGCATCCAGAGAAAAACGGCTCCGCCGGGAGCTGCGGGAAGCTGAGGCAAACAGCGATACCGTCAAAAAGACAAAAAAGAAGAAAAAGCAGAAGGCATCCATGACCGTGGTGCGGCGGAAACGGCTCCGCAGCATCATCAGCACGGTCATCGGCGTTCTGGTGGTCGTGGTGCTCGCCCTGCTGATCTTTGTGAACTGCGGCGTGCTCCAGAAGAACGCCACCGCAGTGACCATCGGCTCCCATGAGCTGTCTCCTGTGGAGTTCAACTATTTCTATCAGGATACCTATTACAATATCAAGTCCACCTATACCAGCTATGGCTATTGGGACTATTTTGTGGACACCAGCGAGCCGATCGCCTCCCAGACGTGTTCCTTCAGCGAGGACGGCGAGACCTGGAGCGAGTATATCCGCGCCAGCGCCATCTCCTCCGCCGTTCAGGTCTACGCCCTGTATGACGCGGCCATGGAGGCGGGCTTTACGCTCTCCGAGGAATCCCAGGAATCCCTGGACAGCTTCCCCGAAAACATGGAGACCTACGCCAAGTCCTATGACTATAAGGATGTGGACGACTACCTGGAGGACTACTACGGCAAGGGCTCTACGCTGGACAGCTATCTGGAGTACATGACCGTCCAGCAGTACGCCTCCGACTACTCCCAGGAGAAGTCCGACAGCTTCTCCTACACCGACACCGAGCTGCGGACCTACTACAACGAGAACAAGCAGGACTTTGACAAGGTGACTTACCGCGTCTTTACCGTCGCCACCGAGGACGACGACTCCGCCGCCTCCAAGGCCACCGCGGACGCCATGGCCGCCGAGCTGGACGGCACGGAGTCGGGCTTTGCGAAGGCCGCCTATAACTACGCCACCGAGGATACAAAGGAATCCTACGAGGACGAGGACTACACGCTCCGTTCCAATTACAGCTACAGTTCCATCAGCTCCGACTACGCCGACTGGCTCTTCTCCGAGGAGCGGGCGATGGGCGAATCCCAGGTGATCGCCACCAGCACCGGCTATGCCGTGGTCATGTTCGTGTCCCGTGAAAACAACGAATACAATCTGGTCAACGCCAGGCACATTCTCATCCAGGTGGAGGCCTCCGGCGACGACAGCACCTCCACGGACGAGGATTGGGAGAACTGCCTGGCCGCCATCGAGGAGATCGAGGCGGAGTGGGAGGCCTCTGATATGACCGAGGACACCTTCGCCTCCATGGCAGAGGAGCTGTCCGAGGACACCGTCTCCGCCGCCGATGGCGGTCTGCTGGAGGACATCTACAAGGGCAAGATGCAGGACGAGTTTGACGAGTGGTGCTTCACGGAAGGCCGCACCGCCGGGGACTACGGCATCGTCAAGACCTCCTACGGCTACCACCTGATCTACTTCTGCGGCACCGGAGAGGAATACTGGAAAACCCTGGCCGACAGCGCCAAACGCAGCGAGGACTACCAGGCCTGGTACGAGGACTACAGCGCCGACTACGCCGGCGACAGCCACTTCTTCGGTATGCTGTTCACCTACAAGGATCTGGCCGCCTGATTTGCAGGAAAGACAACCCCGGCGCCCTTTGAGCCATGTATAAAATTTCCCTCCCCCGGAAACACTTTCGGAGGAGGGATGTTTTATGCGTAAAACGTGGAAATACGCCGTCAGCGGCGCGGCGGCCGGCGCGGCCAACGGTCTTTTCGGGGCCGGCGGCGGCATGATTTTGGTGCCGCTGCTGACCCGCTGGGCGGGGCTGGAGGACAAGAAGGCCTTCGCCAC
>CAZBOR010000107.1:1462-6533 GCA_964493585.1 uncultured Oscillospiraceae bacterium | reverse complement strand
GGGAGGAATCGTAGTAGGCGGTGGCGATGCCGGTGGTCAGGTTGGTGGCGCCGGGGCCGGAGGTGGCAAAGCACACGCCGACCTTGCCCGTGGACCGGGCGTATCCGTCGGCCGCGTGGGCCGCGCCCTGTTCATGGGCGGTGAGGATGTGGCGCAGCCGGTCCTGATAGTTGTAAAGCTCGTCATAGATATTCAAAATCGTGCCGCCGGGGTAGCCGAAGATGGTGTCCACGCCCTGCTCCAGCAGACATTCCATAATTGCAACCGTTGATTTGACCTTCATATCGTAACTCCTTTGTCACATTTTCCCGCTGCCCTTTTGCACGGCGATGAGGCCCGTCCGGGCCACCTCCAGAATGGAGAAGGGCCGCAGGAGGTTTTGCAGCAGCTCCAGCCGGTCGGCGGAATCGCTCAGCTCCAGGGTCATGGTGGTGGGGGAAACGTCCGCGATTTTGGCCCCCATGATCTGGCAGACGTTCATAATATCCACCCTGGTTTTGGTGGTGCATGAGACCTTGATAAGCATCAGCTCCCGGCCGATCATGCGGTTGTCGTCCAGGGTCCGGACCTTGATGACGTCCACCAGCTTGTTGAGCTGCTTCTCCACCTGCTCCACCACGCTGTTGCCGCTGTCCACGATGATGGTGATGCGGGAGATGGTGGGGTCGTCGGTGACGCCCACGGCCAGGGATTCGATGTTGAAGGCTCTGCGGGAAAACAGCCCCGTGATCTTGTTCAAAACGCCCGCCTGGTTCTCGACGAGAATGGAAATGGTCTGTTTCATATCTGGCTTCCTCCTCAGTCTCCGGTTTTTGCGCCGGGGTCTATCCGGCAGCACATGAGGTACGGGCCGTCGCTGGCGAGCATCTGAGACAGCTTCTCCTCGATTTCATCATCCTCCCGGATGCAGCCGTAGGGAATGTCATAGGCTTTGGCCAGCAGCTCGAAGTCCGGGGAGTGGTCCAGGGCCACGCCGAAGGGACCGCTGTAGGAGCTGTGCTGGATCTCGTTGACCAGCCCCAGCACATTGTTCTGCATGAGGATGATCTTCACCGGAGCGCCCAGATTGTTCAGGGTGCTCAGCTCGTTTTCAAACATCTGGAAGCTGCCGTCGCCGCAGACCACCACATGGGGCCTGTCCGGGTCCGCCACATAGGCGCCCAGAGCCGCCGGCAGGGAATAGCCCATGGTCCCCAGACCGCCGGTGGTCAGGAAACGGCCATGCTTGATGCGAAGATGCTTGCAGGTCCATATCTGGTTCTGGCCCACATCCACGGACACGCAGGCGTTGTCCGGCAGCAGCGCGCCCAAGGTCCGGATGATGCGGGCGGGATGGGCGTAGCCGGGACGGGATGGCAGGGGCCGGATCAGCTCCGCCGCCCGCTTGGCCTGCATGGTCTCGATGTCCTGGGTCTTGGCCACGGGGCAGTGCTCCATGAGCTGCATGAGGACCTGCTTGACGTCGCCCACCACAGGGATGGTGGTGCTGACGTTTTTCCCGATCTCCGCCGGGTCCACGTCGATATGGATGGTTTTCATAAGCCGTCCGATCTCCCTGGGAGAGAGGATGGCCCGATTGGCCACCCGTGCGCCCACCAGGATCAGCAGGTCGGAGTTGCCCAGGGTCTTGTTGGCGCAGGTGGTGCCGAAGGAGCCGATCATGCCCATGTACAGGGGATGCTCCGTGGGGATGATGCCCAGACCCATCATGGTGGTGACCACCGGGATGCCGGAGGTCTCCGCGAAAGCGATGGCCTCCCGCTCCGCGTGGGCGGTGATGACGCCGCCGCCCAGACACAGCACCGGCTTTTTCGCCTGTCGGATGGCCTCTGCGGCCCGCTCGATCTGCTTGGCGTTGCCCTTGAAGGAGGGCTTGTAGCCGCGAATGTCGATGGTTTCGGGGAACACCGGCTCAAACTCCGCCTTCTGCACGTCGATGGGAATGTCGATGAGCACCGGACCGGGCCGCCCGGTGGAGGCGATGTGAAAGGCCTCCTTGACGATCTGGGGAATTTTTGCCACGTCCTTGACCAGATAGCTGTGCTTGATAAAGGGCGCCACCGCGCCGGTCATGTCCACCTCCTGGAAGATGTCCCGGCCCAGCAGATAGCTCTCCACCTGGCCGGTAATGGCCACCATGGGGATGGAGTCCATATAGGCTGTGGCGATGCCGGTGATCAGATTGGTCGCGCCCGGGCCGGATGTGACCATGCACACGCCCACCTTGCCGCTGAGCCGGGAATAGCCGGAGGCCATATGTCCGGCGTTTTGCTCGGTACGGACCAGGGTGTAGTGGATACCGGAGTCCTTGACCACATCCACCGCAGGGCAGATGGTGGCTCCGGCATAGCCGAAGATCTCCGTGACGTTTTCCCGTTTTAAGCTCTCGATCAGCGCCTGTGCGCCAGTCATCATAATGGATTCCTCCTTGCGTCCCGTAAGGACCGATCTTGTTCATGGCGGGGGTCGGCAGACACAGAGCGTAAAAAAACAGCCCCGCCCCATGCCTTAGGACGAAGCCACCTCCGCGTTACCACCTAAATTCCCGCAGAAGCGGGCACTCAGTTCTGCATGATCTGCAGATTCCCGGTAACGGAGGGCGCCGTCGCCGCCTAGAGCAAACAAATGCCTTCAGTGCGAAGCTCCAAGGTGAGATTCACTGCGGCGCGGCGGACGCTTGCACCTGACGCGCCCTCTCTGAAGCCCCGTATCGCGGCTACTGTTCCTCTTCATAGCCTGTATCATATTTGTTTTATCATACAAAAGTGTGGCGCGTTTGTCAACGGCATTTTCGCCTGAAAATTGATTTTTAGCGTTTTGCATCCTTTTCCCGGAAAAGCCGGGGGCTTTTTTGTTCAGTTTACGGCTGTCCGCCCGGAATTCCGGCAGGGAACGACAGTTGCGGCTTGTTTTTTTCGGCCGAATGTGGTACTCTTTTTAGGAAAAGGGAATATGCAAAAGGGGAGAGAATATGATAATTGCCGTAATCTGTGATGTGCTGGGCCAGGAGAACAACGGGACCACCATCACTGCGATGAATTTGATCCGATCCCTGCGGAGGAAGGGACACACGGTCCGTGTGGTCTGCCCGGATCAGTCCCGGATGGGACAGCCGGATTACTATGTGGTCCCCACCTTCAACTTCGGTCCCTTCAACCACTATGTGGAGAAGAACGGCGTCAGTCCCGCCAAGGTGGACCGCCAGGTGCTGCGGGAGGCCGTGGAAGGGGCGGACATCATTCATGTGATGCTGCCCTTTGCCCTGGGAAAGGCCGCCGCCCGGTACGCCGCCGCCCACCATATCCCCTTGACCGCGGGCTTTCACTGCCAGGCGGAGAACGTGACGGGGCATCTGCTGCTGAAGGATTTTCGGCTTGGCAACCGCATTACCTACCAGTTTTTCTGGCGGCGGCTGTATCAATACTGCGACTGTATTCAATATCCCACCCAGTTTATCTGCGACACCTTTGAGGCCGTGGTGGGTCCCACGGTCCACCGAATCATATCCAACGGGGTGGGCCGGGAGTTCGTACCCAGGGCGGCGGAGCGGCCGGAGGCGCTGCGGGACAAGTTTGTGGTGCTGTTCACGGGCCGCTACAGCCGGGAAAAGTCCCACCGGGTCCTCATCGACGCGGTGGCCCGGTCCAAATATCGGGATCGCATCCAGCTCATCTTTGCGGGCACGGGGCCCATGGAAAAACCCCTGCGGAGCTATGCCAGGCGGCGCAGGATCCCCATGCCCGTGATGCGGTTCTTCTCCCGGCAGGAGCTGGTGGAGGCCATCAACTGGGCGGACCTGTATGTGCATCCGGCGGAGATCGAAATCGAGGCCATCTCCTGCCTGGAGGCCATCGCCTGCGGCCGGGTGCCGCTGATCGCGGATTCCCCCAGGAGCGCCACCCGCTACTTCGCCCTGACAGAGAAGAATCTGTTTCACTACAACGACCCGGACAGTCTGGCGGAGCGGATGGACTGGTGGCTGGAGCACCCGGAGGCCCGCAGCCGGTGCGCCGGGGAATACCTGGGCTATGCCCGCCAGTTTGACTTTGATCTGTGCATGGACCAAATGGAGCGGATGCTCCGAGAGGTCTGGGAGGAAAAGCGCCATGAGGCGTGAGCGGGTGGTCTACTACTCCGATCCCTTGCGGGACGACTTTGCCCGGACCGGCATTGTGTCGCGGGAGATCGGGCCGGAGTTCCCGTTTCAGCGGAAATCCCGGCTGTGGAACGGTCTGGCGGCTCTGCTGTACTACTGCATCGCGGTGCCGCTGGTATATGTGCTGTCCAAGGTCTATCTGGGTCTGAAAATCGAAAACCGCAGGGCGCTGAAGGCGGTCCGGGGCAGCGGCTTTTTCCTCTATGGCAACCACACCCACTATTTCGACGCCTTCCTCCCGGCCCTGGCCGCGTTTCCCCAGAGGGCCTATGTGGTGGCGAATCCCGACGCGGTATCGCTGCCCTTCCTGAAAAATCTGACGCTGATGCTGGGGGTCGTCCCCATTCCCACAAAGCTCCCGGCCATGCGGTCCTTTATGGCCACGGTATCCCGGCGCTGCGGGGAGGGCTGCTGTGTGGCGGTGTTTCCGGAGGCCCATATCTGGCCCTACTATACGGGTATCCGGCCCTTCCCCGATACGGCCTTCCGCTATCCCGTCAGGGAAAACGCGCCGGTGGTGGCTATGGCGGCCACCTATCGCCGTCGTCGCGGCCTGCTCCGGTGGATGAAGCGGCCCGCCATGACCGTCGTGCTGTCGGAGCCGATGTATCCCAATCCGGAGCTGTCGCCCCGCAAGGCCCAGGAGGAGCTGCGGGACCGGGTCTATCAGTTCATGGTGGAGGTGTCCACCACACGGGAAAATGTGGCGTATGTGCGGTATGAGCCCAAATCGGAGGCGGAAGGATGACGGCATATGCCCATAATATCGCCCCTGCCTATTGACAATGATCCTATGGGTGGTATCATGTAGTTGTAAGGTATAACCAGAAAGGCGGCGGTATTATGAAACGTATGCTATCGTGTATCCTTTGTCTTGCCATGCTGTGCGGATGCGGCTCCTCCGGCTCCTCCGGC
>CAZBOR010000107.1:0-1362 GCA_964493585.1 uncultured Oscillospiraceae bacterium | reverse complement strand
GTGTATCCTTTGTCTTGCCATGCTGTGCGGATGCGGCTCCTCCGGCTCCTCCGGCACGCCCGGCTCCGATGCGGAGGAGACAGACAAGCTGGTCCTGGCCTGCTGGCAGGCAACGTCCCAGGTGACGTCTCTGGTGGAGCTGTACAACAGTATGTACCCGGAGCTGCCCATTGAGATCCGGGAATACTACAACCCCGACATAGACGTGGACCAGGCGCTGACGCAGATGAACGCCCAGCTTGTCGCGGGGGAGCGGGCGGATTTGTATTGCTTCGGGTCCCTGGATCTACAGCGGCTAATCAACAGTGAGCTGATCGCGGATCTGACGCCCTATGTGGAATCCGACCCTGATTTCCATGACGACAATTACTTTATGGACATTCTGGAGATGTTTCGGCAGGAGGATGCTCTGTACGAGATGCCGTGCTTTTTCCAGATCGCCGGGATCTGTCTGCCCGACACCGCGGTACCCGATGGAATGACCGGGTGGACATTTCAGGAATACAGGGAGTTCGACAATGCGCTGAAGGCCGAGGACAAGACCGTGCTCTCCATGGACCCGCAGCTGATGCTGCAATTTATGGCGCAATACTCCATTGACGCTTTTATTGAGGATGATCTGAGCGGGTGTGATTTTGAAAATGAGGATTTCTATGAGCTGCTCAATTTTGTGAAGGACTGTGCCGAGGGAAACGGCGGAGAACCCATTGGTATGGACACATGGGTGATGGGGCTATCCTCCTATATCAGCGACATCGAGACATTGGGGACCCAGCCCCGATACGTCGGCTATCCGGATGTGGAGCGAAACGGCCCCTGTGTCATGAGTCTGGCCAGCTACGGAATCTCCAGCACCACGGAATATCCCGATGAATGCTGGAATTTCATCAAGGTCACCCTGTCCGAGGAAGCCTATCTGAGCGCGGGCTTCCAGGAGGCATTTCCCCTCTCCAGAAGTGCGTTGGAGGCGGGCATTCGCCTGTTTCAGATGAGCACCGGGGAGGAAGAATCCATACTGTTCGGCATGACCGACCCCAATGGCGACTACTATGTTCCCCTGGAGGAAAAATATGTTCCCTATCTCTATGAGCTGCTGGATTCCGTGACCCATGCGCGGCTCCGCTGCAGCAGTGTATTCAGCATCATCAGCGAAGAGGGAAACGCATTCCTGGAAAATGACAAATCCGCCCAGGAGACGGCAAAGCTGATTCAAAATCGGGTGGGCATTTACCTTTCCGAACAGAGCTAAGAGACTTCCCAAGATTATGGAAACCTCCATTCTTGTGCTGCGATTTTGCACAGGAATGGAGGTTTATACAATATCAGGATCGTCTCTCCGGTTCACTCCGATTCCTCTTCCGC
>CAZBOR010000106.1:3193-6552 GCA_964493585.1 uncultured Oscillospiraceae bacterium | reverse complement strand
CGTCCTCGCCGTCCTCGCTGTCCCCGGATTTGGCGGACTCCATCTCCTCGGCCTCCGCCTCGGCCATGGCCGCCTCCGCCTCCTGCTCCCGCAGGGCCTTGATCGTGCCGGAGGGTACCTCGCCCTCCTCGATGGCCTGCTCCACATACCGCCGGTCCTCATCGGCGGGGCCTCTGTCCAGGTCCTCCCCCGCATAGGTGTGGAGGGTGTCCACCGTTTCCAGGAGCTGATTATACAGCTCCGCCTGATCTGCGGTCAGCTCCTCGGTGCGGTACAGCTCCGCCAGACTTTTATAGGCGTCGAGTATCCGGAACTGCCGGACGCCGCTTACCTCAGAGATATACATATAGATGGGAACATAGCTGGCCTCGGTGATGGTCACTTTGCCGTCGCTGTCCTTGGCAAACTCCAGATTTAGGATCACCGACTGCCGGGCGCTGTCCTGCTGTGGGTCTGTGTAGAAGTCTCCCAGGCCATAGGCCACGAAGCACTGCTTCACCGTCCCGTCGGACATCGTCACCTCCCGGAACCCCATTTCATTGACCAGATGGGAGTGGGAGCCGACAATCACATCCACGCCGCTGCCGAGCAGCACGTCCGCCGCCTCCCGCTGAAGCTCGGAAACGGAACGGCCATATTCGCTGCCCCAGTGGACCAGCGCCACGATCACCTCCGCTCCGGCGTCTTTGGCCGCCTGGACATCCTTCCGGATCTGGGCGCTGTCCAGATCGGACCAGTAATCGGAGTAATCGCTATAGAGGGTACTCAGCGCGTATTCACAGCCCTCCGGCATGGTCACGGAATCGGTACCCTTGGTGTAGGACAAAAAGGCGAATTTGATTTTGTGAATGGTGCGGATATAGGCCCCGCCGTTTTCCTCCCGCTCCTCCCGGGAACGGTAGGTGCCTACGGCCCGGAGCCGGGCCTCGATGAGATAGTTCTTGGTGGAGGTGACGCCCTCGATGCCATTGTTCAGAGCGCAGGTGGTGGCGGTGGACATGAGCCGGAACCCAAGGGTCCAGAGGCTCCCGGCCAGCTCCACCGGGGAGTTGTAATACGGCTCGCCGCCGTAGCTGAGTCCGTCCACCATGGTCGTCTCAAGGCTGCCCACGGCGTAGGCCACGCTGTCCTGGGAGAAATAATCCGCCACTTCTGTAAAGGGAATGGAAAAATCGTAGTTGCCGTCCGCCTTTGTCACCGCCCGGATCTGGTCTGCGGAGGTGGATATGTCCCCCACAAAGGCGATGGTGGCAATCGGCGGCCCGTCATAGTCGGTCTCCAGATCGTCGTCGGATTCGTTTTCCAGATCTGCCACGTCCAGGCCGTCGTCCGGGGCCGCGCCCAGGGAGCCGTTGAGCGTTTTTATCAGGAAAAAGGCCACGGCGATGATCGCCAGAAGCGCCACTCCCAGCAGCGTCCTGAGGTGACGCTGGCGGCGCAGCTCCTGCTGGCGGCGGGCCTTGGCCCGTTTCCGGGCGCTTTGGCCGGACGCGCCTGCGGAGCCGCGGGAAACACGGCGATATTCACGGCTCTGATCGGTGTCCGGCGGCCGTCGGCCGTCCTGCTGCTGTGCCATAGATGCGGCTCCTCCCTTTCCGAAATATAATATCCTATTCTACACCATTTTTCCCCCTGAGACAATGAATAATTTATGAAATTTCAAAAAATATAGAAAATCGCGTCCCAGGGAACCGTCAACTCATCTCCCACAGGTGGAGCTGCACCCGGTTTTGGATGATCTCGGCCACCTCTTGAGCGGTCTTGTCCCCGGAGAAGAAGGCCGCCACCTCCTCCAAAACGATCTGGCGGGTGTCCGCGTCCACCAGGGAGCACTCGGCGTCCTCGAGGAGGCCCAGAAGCAGCTCCATCTCCTCCTCTGTCATGGGGTCCAGGACCACATCCATCGTCTCGTCGCCCCAGCCATAGCTCGTTTCAAAGCTCGTCTCCTCCGGGTCGTCCCGCAGGACGCTGCACGCCCGGAGCTGCTCGTACACGGAGCTTTTCTTGGTGTTGAATCTGTCGAAAAAGACTCCCTCCGCCTCCAGCACCATCTTCACAAAGCTCCAGGCCGCCTCCGGATACTCCGTCACCTGGGAGATTCCCACGGCGTCGTCCGCGATCACGCGGACCTTGGCCCGGTCCGGCGCGGGATAGCCCGTAATGGCATAGCGTTCTCCGCATCGAAACCTGATGTCCAGAATATCCTGTGCGCGCATGATCGTCCATTCCTGCGTCAGATAGACCCCGTTTTTCACCAGGAAATACTCCTCCATCGTCTCCGCCTCATACTCCGGCTCCTGTTCCCGGGCGGCCAGCAGCTCCAGCATGGCGGCAAATTCTCCGGAGGTAAAGTCGCAGGTATCCCCGTCGATATACGCCTCCAGGCCGTCCCCCAGGGCATAAACCGTATACAGATACTCCATCTTGAGGTCGCCCAGGGAAAGGCCCAGAGGAATCTCTGCCTGGGCGGCGATCTCCTGACACTCCGTGGGGGTCCAGCCATCGGGGACAAGGACATAGTCGCTGTTGGTGACTGCCGTGTACAGGGAGAAGGACTTGACCACGCCGTAGAGCTTCCCGTTGAGCGCACAGGCCTGCCAGATGTTTTCGTAGTAGTCGCTGCGCCGGAACTCCGTGTCCGCGTCCATCAGCGATGTCAGGTCCATGAGATAGCCGTTGCCCGCGTAGGTGCTGCACGGAACGTAGTTATTCATCACAAGGATGTCCGGTCCCTCGCCGTTGAGAATATCCATGTTCAGGGCCTCCTGCACATCCTCTGTATCCAGGAACTGGTCCTCCCGATAGTTCTTCAGCACCAGATTGTATTCCGGATGGAGGATATTAAAGGCCACCACAAGCTGCTCCAAATTGACATTTCCTATATATTCATTTGCGGTCCCAATGGTGAGCTGTATTTTCTCCGTCTCCTCCACCGGCTCCGACCGGCCCGTGATCTCCGCGAAGTACAGCGTGTCCAGCACCGTCACATAGTACAGAAAGCGGTTTTCTCCGGTCACGGCCCCCAGGAGGGCGCTGTCCGGCACCGTGGCGGGCAGATCTGAGAGACGGAAATAGGTCCACGTCTCTCCGTCCAGATCGCCGCCGGAAAGGCCCGTGTCGTCGAGGATGTAGTAGTCCGCGCCGCTGCTCCCGGAGTACAGGGTGGGCCAGCTCATGCTGTCCGTGTATTCATACAGCGGCTCCCCCATGTCCTCCATGTTCAGCACATAAAGTTTGGGATTGTCGTTAACCTGGGCCTCCAGCAGCAGCGTCCCGTCCTGGGCGGTCAGGAATCCTCCGATTACTCCGCTGCCGCTGCCGGTGGCCTCCGAAGCGGTCATGGAGGCCGCGAGGCCGCT
>CAZBOR010000106.1:0-3093 GCA_964493585.1 uncultured Oscillospiraceae bacterium | reverse complement strand
GCAGAAGCAGTCGATGGACTCGTCTTCGGTCAGAGCCAGCAGGGCCTTCCCCTCCTCATCATAAGGTTCCGCCCAGAGGAGACTTCGATACATAGCGTCATTGGACGTGTCATAGACGGTGTAGAGGAACCCGCCGTTTTCGTCCAGGGTCCCCGGCTCCGTCCATACCATATCCCAGGTTACGGCATCCGCAAACGCCGCGCCCGCCTCCCGATAGGTAACGCTGTAATAGGGCGCGGCACGGAAATCTTCACCGCCGGTTTCTTCCTCCGCCGGTGCGGCAGACGGGACGCTTTCGCCGTCGGCGTCCCCTCCGCAGGCGCACAGCAGCAGGGACAGGGCAATCAGCAGGGCAAGCATACGTTTCATGGTCAGCACTCCTTCCGTTTATTAAGACACACCGGGCGAATAAAATGTTGCAGCGCACCGATACTGCTTTTCCCACAGGAGAACCATATCCCAGCCATGTGTCCTTTCTGTGTCCTGGGGTCAGTTTTTTTTGCGTTTTCTGCGGCCCAGCGCGATAAAGGGCCGCTCGGCGGCATAGCGCACCGCCTGGAAGGGGTTGGAGAACCGGATGGGATGCACCAGCACGGAGGTGACGCCCGCCAGATTGCCCCCCAGAATATCCGTGAAGGTTTGGTCCCCGGCCAGGGCCGTCTCCCGGGGCGACGCGCCCTGCTGGGCCATGGCCCGCCGGATGCCGCCGGGTCTGGGCTTTCCGGCGCGCTTGATCCAGGGAATGTCCAGCTTGTCGCAGAAGGCGGGCACCCGGCGGCTCCTGCGGCTGTTGGACACCACCATGACGGCGACGCCCGCGCTCCGGGTCGTCTCCAGCCAGGCAAGGAACTCCGGCGTCGGCTCCGTGGAGGTATAGTCTAGGATGGTGTTGTCAAAATCCAGCAGCAGCAAACGGATGCCATGGCGCCGGAACCACGCCGGGTCCAGCTCGGTGATGGCCCGGACCTCCACATCCGCCAAAAGGGAAAGGGTCATACGCTCACACTCTTTTCCATTCTATTTTCAAAGTCGTTTCATAGACTGTAACGAACCTATCTTACCAGGAGGCGTGGCCCTTGTCAACGACTGTTTGCGCCGCCGCCCAGGAGATCCCTCCGGGATATTTCCTGGCGGACTGCGCCGTATCCGGGGGCTGTCTCCGGGATTTTCTGCGGGCGGCCATGGACGCCTGCGGCGGGAGGCTCTGCCTGCGTCTGGCCCCGGTGTACATGGATTTCCCGCTGCCCTGCCCCTCCGGCCGGGGCCAGGCCCTCACCGCCCGGGAGCTGAAGGCCCGCTACGGCGGCGAGCCATGCCACGTTTCCCGGTCCCTCTGCACCGAATATTTCACCCAGCTCCGGGAGGGCCAGGCCCATGTGGTGCTCTTTGACACTCTGCAAAGCCTCCGGGAGAAGTACCGCGCCGCTGCGGAGTGCGGCGTTCCCCTGGTGCTGGTGGAGGACCCCGCCCTGCGGCGGCAGCTTGGATAGAGAAAAGCACCCCACGGATGTGGGGTGCCAAAACGCATATCAGGAAACCATCAATAATACTTTCTCTTGTTGTTCTTACGGGCGGCTTCAGACTTTTGTTTACGTTTCAGGCTGGGGCTTACATAATGCTCTCTTTTTCTGACCTCAGCGATAACGCCATCCTTTGCACAGCTACGCTTGAATCTCTTGAGCGCGCTTTCCAGAGACTCATTTTCTTTGACGTGGATCTCAGACATTGTTTTCCCTCCCTCCGATGCATTTCCAAAAGCGGAATTGCTTTAAGGGCCATTCGATGGCTTTTTCTATTATATGCAGGGATGCGCGAAATGTCAAGTAAAAAATACGGATCTTCTCACTTAATAATCAGATTTATCAGTTTTCCGGGTACTACGATGGTCTTTTTCACCTGTCCGCCCAGATGTTCCATCTGACGCCGCACAATATCCGTTTCCATGGCGGCCGCCTCGGCGTCCTCCCTGGAGATGTCCGCCGGGACCCGCATGGTGCCGCGGAACTTGCCGTTGACCTGAATGGCCATGTCGATCTCCGCGTCCACGGTCTTGCTCTCGTCATACGCCGGCCACTGGGACATGGAGCAGTAGCCGCCGAAGCCGTTGACCTCCCACAGCTCCTCGCAGATATGGGGCGCGAAGGGCGACAGAAGCTGGAGCAGGATCTTCAGCTCCGCCCGGTTGCAGCCCGCGGAGCCAAAGCTGTTCACCAGGCTCATGAGGGCGGCGATGGCGGTGTTGGCCTTCAGCGTGTCGATGTCCTCCGTGACCTTTTTGATGGTCTTGTGGATCGGCGTTTCGTTTCTGGGGCTGATCTCATCGCCCTCCGTGACCCGCTCCGCCAGGCTCCACACCTTGTCCAGAAACCGCTTGCAGCCCTTGACCGCCTCGTCGGACCAGGTGGCGGTCTTTTCAAAGTCGCCGATAAACAGGATATAAAGCCGCATGGTGTCCGCGCCGTAGGCCTTCACCACGTCGTCGGGGTTCACCACGTTGCCCAGGGATTTGGACATCTTCACAGCGGGCCGAAGGGCCTGCGCGCCGTATTTGCGGACCATTTCGTCCTTCTCCTCCTGGGTCTCAAAGTTGCCCACATAGTGGGGATTGCGGCCCAGGATCATGCCGTGGCTGGTGCGCTTGGCGTATGGCTCCGCATAGGGGATCACGCCGATGTCGTGGAGAAAATTATTCCAGAACCGGCTGTAGAGCAGATGCAGCGTGGTGTGCTCCATGCCGCCGTTGTACCAGTCCACCTGGCCCCAGTATTCCAGCGCCTCCTTGGAGGCCAGAGCCTCATCGTTGTGGGGGTCCATATAGCGCAGGAAGTACCAGCTCGACCCGGCCCACTGGGGCATGGTATCCGTTTCCCGCTTGGCGTCGCCGCCGCATTTGGGGCATTTGCAGTTGACCCATTCCGTCATGGAGGCCAGCGGGCTTTCGCCGTCGTCGGTGGGCTCATAGCTCTCCACCTCCGGCAGCACCAGCGGCAGGTCCTTCTCGTCCAGCGGCACCGTGCCGCACTTGGGGCAGTGGACGATGGGGATCGGCTCGCCCCAGTAGCGCTGGCGGGAGAACACCCAGTCCCGGAGCTT
>CAZBOR010000105.1:0-6585 GCA_964493585.1 uncultured Oscillospiraceae bacterium | reverse complement strand
TAGCCGCTGCGGTAGATGGAGCTGTCCAGGCCGTAAATCTCTACGTTTGAAATGGTTGCCATAGTGTTCCTCCGATTTTTATTTTTTTCTATCATAGCACAGATTTTGCCCGGACGCAACCAGAAACCGACGCCCCTCTTGCATTCCCATCCAATACAGGGTATAATGTACAGAGAATCACAAAATAATTGAGGTTGAACATGGAAACTATTACATTTCACGACTTACCCATCAGCGATGAGGTGCTGCGGGCGCTGGAGAAAAAGGGCTATGGCTATCCCACCCAGGTCCAGGCGGAGGCCATCGGGCCGCTGATGGAGTGGAAGGATGTCATCGCCAAGGCCCCCACCGGCACCGGAAAGACCTTTGCCTTTGGCATCCCGGTGATCGAGCACATTGACCCGGAGAACGAGGCGGTCCAGGCGGCGATCCTGGCGCCCACCAGGGAGCTGGCGCTGCAAATTGGCGGCGAGCTGCGGATGCTGCTGGAGTTCAAGAAGGGCATTCGCGTGGCGGTGCTCTACGGCGGCCAGCGGCTGGACACCCAGGCCAAGCAGCTCCAGAAGAAGCCCCAGATCGTGGTGGCCACGCCGGGGCGGCTCATGGACCACTATAAGCGGAAGAATATCCGCTTTGACGGCATCCGGACGGTGATCCTGGACGAGGCGGACCGGATGCTGGACATGGGCTTTTACAAGGATGTGACGGGCATCATCGAGAAGATGAAAAACCGTACCAATATGGGCCTGTTTTCCGCCACCATCTCCCAGGAGGTCATGACGGTCAGCTGGATGTACCAGCGGGACGAGGTGGAGATCACCGTCCAGCCCAAGGAGGAAAGCCGCCCGGACATCGTCCAGTACAGCATCAGCTGCAACGAGCTGGAAAAGCTGCTGACCACCATAGAGCTGCTGGACGCCATGCACTATGACCGGGTCATCATCTTCTGCAACACCAAGCATATGTGCCAGCGGGTCAGCGAGGACCTGCGGGGCCGAAGCTACTCCGTGGACTGCCTCCACGGGGACATCCGCCAGAGCCAGCGGGAGAATGTCATGCAGCGGTTCCGGGACGGGAAGCTCCAGGTGCTGGTGGCGACGGACGTGGCCTCCCGCGGCATCGACGTGGACGATGTGGACTGCGTGCTGAACTATGACATCCCCATGGAGAACGAATACTATATCCACCGCATCGGCCGCACCGGGCGGGCCAGAAAGCGCGGCGTGGCCATGAGCCTGCTGGGGTCCCTGCTGGACAAGGCCAAGCTGGACGAGATCGCAAAATACTCCCATTTCACCGTGACCCCGGTGAAGCTGGTCAATGGCAAGCTGGTGGAGCAGGAGGTCAAGGCTCCTGTCATCAAGAAGAAGTACAAATGAGGCGCTATACGGCGGCGGAGCGGTGTATGCTGCTGCTGTTCGGGCTGCCGGGAAAGCCCCTGCACCGCAGCACCTATATCGCCCTGGACAAGGCGCTGGAGGCCCTGGGGCCGGGAAACGCGGACGGTCCGGTGACGGTGGAGGCGCTACGGCGGCTGGGCGCGTCCCAGGCGGACGCGGCGGACATCTGCGCCCATCTGGACCGGGAGGAAGAGCTGGAGACGTTGCTGGCGCTGCTGGAGAAAAAGGGCGTTTTTGCCCTGACCCGCATCAGCCCGGAGTACCCCCGGCGGCTTCGGCACATTCTGCGGCAGCAGGCCCCGGAGGTGCTCTTCTGCGCGGGGAACGCGGCGCTCTTTGAAACGGAGTGCGTCAGCCTGGTCGGGTCCCGGAGGCTGCGCCAGCCGGGACGGGATTTTGCCGCCGCGGTGGGCCGTCAGGCGGCCCGAAACGGACGCACCTATGTCTCCGGCGGCGCGGTAGGCGCGGACACGGTGGGCTTTGACAGCGCCATGGACAACGGCGGCAGCGCCATCGTCTTTCCGGCGGATTCCCTGCTCGGCCGGATGGAGACGCTGCGGCGGGAGCTGGACACCGGGCGGGTGCTGCTGGCCAGCGAGCAGGGCTTTGACCTGAGCTTTTCCGCCGCCAGAGCCTATTCCCGAAACCGGCTCATCCACGCCATGGGGAAAAGCGTCTTTGTGGCCCAATCGGACTACGGCAGCGGCGGCACCTGGAACGGCGTGGTGGAGAATCTGAAGCATGGGTGGAGCCATGTTTTCATGTGCAGCGACGAGCCGGGGGACCCCGGCGCCGCGGGCCTGCTGGAGCGCGGCTGTACGCCGGTGGGCCGGGCGGAGCTCTGCGGACTGTCGCCGGAGCCGGCGCAGACAACGCTGTATGATAATTGACCGCCGGACCGCAGAAGCGGCGGAGGGAGCATGGAGGAGCTATGGAACAGTTTTTTATTGTACTGACGCAGATCGGTATTTTCCTGTTTTTGATCGTCATGGGCGTGATCGCCGTCAGGACCGGGATTCTGAACGAAGCGTCCCTGGGCAGCGTGTCCAGACTGGTCATGCGGATGGCCCTGCCCGCGTATATCTTTGTCAACACCGTTGAGGGAGCCACCAGGGAGGGCCTTGCGGAAAGCCTGATGGTGATTCCGCTGGCGGCGGCGCTGTACGCGCTGCTGGCGCTGCTGTCCAGGCTGCTGGAACGGATATTCCATCTCCGGGGCAACCGGAGCCGCGTGTTCCGGGCCATCGTGATGTTCGGCAACGTGGGCTTTATGGGGATTCCGCTGGTGGTGGAGCTGTACCCGGACACGGCGCTGCTGTATATCGCCCTGTTCACCATTCTGGACCAGGCGCTGTTCTGGACCTACGGCGTGGCGCTGACCCGGCCGGTCTCCGCACAGAAGGAGCGCTTTTCCATCCGGGGCCTGAAAAAGCTGCTCAGTCCGGCGCTGGTGGCGATTTTGGGCGGCACCGTGCTGGTGCTGCTGAATGTACATCTCCCGTCCGTGCTGATTTCGGCGCTGACCAAGCTCGGAAACGCCAGTATGCCCCTGTCCCTGATTTACATCGGCGGGATGCTGTCCCTGACCGATGTGCGCGGGGTGCTGAAATGCGGAGAGCTGTATGCGGAGATCGGGCTGAAAATGCTGGTGCTGCCCCTGGTGTTTTTCGCGGGAATGTATCTGATCGGCATTCCCACGGATATGGCCGGGACGCTGGCGTTCCTGGCGGGACTGCCCTCCATCAACATGGTGGCGATGCTGTCCAAAAACAACGGCTCCGATGGGGAATACGCGGTGTGCGCCGTGATGCTGACCACCATGGCCTGCCTGGTGACGCTGCCGCTGGTGTCCCTGGGGATCGCGCTGATCGGGTGAGACGCCTTATTTCCCCGCCGTTTATGGCGAAAACGGAACCAAAGACCGACTGCAACATAGACTGAGGTGGAAGCAATCCACCTCAGTTTTTATGTTTAGGAGGAGATCACAATGCAAGATTGCATCAATACAGTCTCGGATTTCAGCAACGTCCGTGAGGCGGTGTGCATCAGCACCCGGAAGATCATGGACGCCTGCCGGGACCAGGACTGCATGGAGCACGTCCCGGTCTATCTCACCGTGGAGAGCCAGAACATCCTGGAGTCCGCCGCCTCGGTGAAGGCCCGGTACGCGGAGCTGCTCTATGCCGGCGTGGACGTGGCGCCGCTGGGCTATCAGAACGGCTACTTCTGCGTGGACATCCAGTATTACTACCGGGTCATCTGCGACGCCGTGACCTGCGGCGTGCGGCCCGTGACCATCTACGGTCTGGCAACCGCCAGAAAGCAGGCGATGCTCTACGGCGGCGAGGGCTGCGCCAGGGCCTTCACCAGCAACGGGACCTCGGCGCTCCAGCAGCCCACCGGCGTGGTGGAGGCGGTGGACCCGGTGGTCCTCTGCGCCGAGCTGGTGGACCTGTGCCAGTGCGCCCGCGGACCCCAGCCGAGCTGCTGCCCGGAAAGCCTGCCCCAGGCGGTCGCCGCTGCCTTTGACGACGACCTGGTGTTCTCCGGCGTGGAACGCCAGCTCCAGGTGACGCTGGGCCAGTTCAGCCTGGTGCGGCTGGAGCGGGAAACGCAGCTCCTGATCCCCAGCTACGACTACTGCGTCCCCTCCAAGACCTGCTGCGAGGGCGCGTGCGGATGCCCCGAAAACCCCTGCGACGCCTTCTCCCGGATGCAGTTCCCGGTGAACGCCTTCTTCCCCACCGGGGAGGAGACCGGCCTTTGTGGGGAGAGCGGCTGCACCTGCGGCGGCACCGGCTCTGGCGGAAATGGCCGCAGCACGCCCGGTAACGGCGGCAGCGGCGGAAACGGCTGCGGCAGCGGCTGCAATCACGCCGGCGGCGCCTCGTCCTGCGAAACCGGCGCCCTGGCCGTCCGGCAAAACGGCGGCGGCAGAGAGGAGCGCTGCACCACCCATCAGAGCGGCGGCCGCAGATAGCCTGACGCTCCCGGCTCCCCGTAGGGCGGGCCGGGGGCGGTTTTTCCGATGCCGCGCCGGGCGCAGGATAAACGGGCTTTCGTGAAAATAGGGGTTGCCTTTTTAGGCGAAATCGGGTATCATATCAGATAAGAAAGAGGCCGCCGTACAGGCCGAATATGGAGAAAGGTAGCGTGACCAGATGAAAGCAGCGTTGATTTTGGAAAACGGCGTGGTATTCCACGGTGAGAGCATGGGCTCCACTGCGGACTGTGTTTGTGAAATGGTGTTTAATACTTCCATGGTGGGCTATCAGGAGATTTTGACCGACCCGTCCTATGCGGGCCAGGGTGTGGTGATGACCTATCCCCTGATCGGCAACTACGGTGTCAATGAGCAAGACAATGAGTCCAGGGTCCCCTGGGCCGCAGCAATGATCGTCCGGCGTCTCAGCCCGCGGGGAAGCAATTTCCGCAACGAGGGTACGCTGGACGATTATTTGAAGGCCCACAGCATCACGGGGATTCATGGGGTGGACACCCGCGCCATCACCCGGATGCTCCGGGATCAGGGGACCATGAACGGCATGATAACGGTGGAGGAGGACCCCGACATCGACGCCAAGCTGAAGCTCATCCGGGCCTACCGGGTCCAGGGTACGGTGGAGAAAACCACCCGGTCCCAGATACAGGTCTATCCCGGCACGCGGCTGCGGGTGGCCCTGCTGGACCTGGGCGTGAAGGAGAATATGATCCGGAGCCTCAACAAGCGGGGCTGTGAGGTCACGGTGTTCCCGGCCCATACGCCTGCCCAGGTGATCCTGGAGGGCGGCTTTGACGGGGTGATGCTCAGCAACGGCCCCGGAGACCCGGCGGACAATGTGCAGGTGATCGCGGAGCTGAAAAAGATCTACGACTCCGACATCATCGTTTTTGCGGTCTGTCTGGGCCATCAGCTCATGGCCCTGGCCACCGGCGCCACCACGGAGAAGCTGAAATACGGCCATCGGGGCGCAAACCACCCCGTCCGGGATCTGGACGAGGGCCGGGTGTACATCACCTCCCAGAACCACGGCTATGTGGTCAAGGCCGACAGCGTGGACCCGGCGGTGGCGGAAATCAGCCACATCAATGTCAATGACGGCACGGTGGAGGGCCTCAAATACAGGAACGGCAGAGTGTTTACCGTCCAGTTCCACCCGGAGGCGTCGCCCGGACCGAGAGACACGGGCTACCTCTTTGACAGATTTATCGAGAAGATGGAGGCGAAAAAGAATGCCTAAGAACGACAGTATCAGGAAGGTCATGGTGCTCGGCTCCGGTCCCATCATCATCGGACAGGCGGCGGAATTTGACTACGCCGGAACCCAGGCCTGCCGCAGTCTCCGGGAGGAGGGCATCGAGGTGGTGCTGGTGAACTCCAACCCCGCCACCATTATGACCGACAAGGATATTGCGGACCATGTGTATATCGAGCCGCTGAACACCGCCTCGGTGACGCAGATCATCGAGATGGAGCGGCCGGATTCCATTCTGCCCACCCTGGGCGGCCAGACGGGATTGAACCTGGCCATGGCGCTTTCCGAGGACGGCACGCTGGAAAAATACGGCGTGCGCCTTCTGGGAACCAGCGCCGAGTCCATCCGCAAGGCCGAGGACCGGCAGGGCTTCAAGGACACCATGGAATCCATCGGCCAGCCCTGCGTCACCTCCAGGGTGGTGGAGAGCGTGGAGGACGCCATGGCCTTTGCTAAAGAGATCGGCCTGCCTGTGATCGTGCGGCCCGCCTATACCCTGGGCGGCACCGGCGGCGGTATTGCCTACACCATGAAGGACCTCCACGAGATCGCCTCCAACGGCATCCGGCTCAGCCGTGTGGGACAGGTGCTCATCGAGCGGTGCATCTCCGGCTGGAAGGAAATCGAGTACGAGGTCATCCGGGACAGCGCGGGCAACGTCATCACCGTCTGTAATATGGAAAATGTGGACCCGGTGGGCGTACATACCGGCGACTCCATCGTGGTGGCGCCCTCCCAGACGCTGGCGGACAAGGAGTACCAGATGCTCCGCACCGCGGCCCTGGACATCATCTCCGCGCTGGAGATCGAGGGCGGCTGCAACGTCCAGTTCGCATTGAAGCCCGACAGCTTTGAATATGCGGTCATCGAGGTCAATCCCCGCGTCAGCCGCTCCTCTGCCCTGGCCTCCAAGGCCACCGGCTATCCCA
>CAZBOR010000104.1:0-6706 GCA_964493585.1 uncultured Oscillospiraceae bacterium | reverse complement strand
CATAACCATATTATATCACACTTTGGCGCGATTTGCATTATGCGGTGGTGCCCAAGATTTTTTCGGTGGAAACAATAATTGTCCAGCTTTAGAGGCAAAAGATTCTCGTATTAAGGCAACACCACAAAGTGCAAATCAAGCAAAGTGAACTATGCTTTTGCTGTTGTGAAACAGCAGTTGCGGTTGCCAAAAACGAGTTACCGAGGTCTACGAAAACAGCACGCAAAACTGAATAATCTGGTCGCAGCGCCGGAACGATGCGACGGTTCCGGCGCTGTTTTCCAGGTATCAGGGATTATCATCAGGAGGGGATACAATGCCGGACGAGAGCTACAACGAACGCCTGGTTCAGGCACTGCTGGGGCGGCGGCTCCGGCCGGACGCCATGCCGAAGGCCCACGCGGGCCGTCCCATGTTCAGCTTCTGGGGCGAGGACGCGGGCATGGGACCCGGAGACATCCACCAGGGACGAGCCTACCGCATCTATTTGGATTACGACGCGGAGCGTATCATCACGGCGGCCCAGGTGGTGGTAGAGGGGGAGCTGCTCAGCCCCTGCAGCGGCTATGCCAGGGAGACGCTGGACCGGTTTGACTACGGCCCGGTGCTCCGATGGTGCCTGGAGCGCACGGACCCCGGAACTTCATGGAAATAAACCCCAGCCCTTGGCAAAGCGCCGGAAGGCTGGGGCTTTTCATGTCAAAAATTTGTGAAAAAAACACAAATTTTACTGGACATAAGCCACAGCATCTGGTATACTGTCCATGAAGTGTGAAGGTTTCGTGACGATATGATATTCGTTTCGTGAAATCCTCGCAAATCATAGGAAAGGAGACTGAAAATGAAAAAGAAAAACCGTATGTTGGCGCTGCTGTTGTCCCTTTGTATGCTGCTGGTCCTGATGGCCGGCTGCGGCGGGACCGCCGGCACCAGTGAAGCTGTGTCCGAGGAACCTGCGTCCGAGGCGGAGGAGC
This sequence comes from uncultured Oscillospiraceae bacterium, assembly GCA_964493585.1. GTDB lineage: Bacteria > Bacillota > Clostridia > Oscillospirales > Oscillospiraceae > HGM13006. The sequence continues at coordinate 5,732 of CAZBOR010000104.1, read as the reverse complement.
CGGCATCTGCGCCGGAGGATGCCGCCGAGCCCCCGGCAGAAGCCGCGCCGGAGGACAGCGCGGAGGCTCCCGCTGAGGACAGCGCCGCCGAGGAGGAAATCGCGGAGCTGCCGCCCCTGGCCCTGCCGCTGACCGAGGAGGGCGTGACCCTGACCTACTGGCAGCAGAAGCCCGGCGGCGCCGTATCCAGTATGGCGCCCAACGGCTACTTTGACTATCCCCACTTCCAGAAGGCGGCGGAGCTGACCGGCGTGACGCTGGACTTCGTCCAGGCGGAGTTCATGGTGGCCAACGAGCAGTTCAATCTGATGATCGCCTCCCAGGACTACTCAGACATTCTGGGCAATTTCAACACTCTGTACTCCGATGGTGATGACAACGGCATCGAGGAGGAGATCATCCTGGCGCTGGAGGACTATGTGGACCTGTTCCCCCATTACCAGGCGTACCGTACATCCTCCAAATTCCTGGAGACCGCCACCGTCACCAGTGAGGGCCACATCTCCGGCTTCTACGAGCTGATGAGCGATTTTATCGGCCCCTTCTTCGGCATGATGGGCCGGGGGGACTGGATCGAGGAGCTGGGCATGGGAACGCCGGAAACCTATGACGAGCTGCACGAGCTGCTGCTGGCCATGCAGAGTCAGTACGGCTGTACCACCGCCATCTATCTGGATTCCTCCGCAGTGGGCAACGACAACTTCCTGGCCGCCGGCTACGGCATCGCCTGTATGCTGGCCACCAATGCCAAGGAGAGCTACTGGATGGTCCAGGACGGCGTTGTGGTGGACGGCATTACCGGAGAGGGCTACAAGGAATACCTGACCATGCTCCACCAGTGGTTTGAGGAGGGCCTCATCTCCTCGGACTTTGCCAGCGCGGCCGGAGCCATGAGCGCCGACGGCATGGCGGAGATCACCGGCGGCAACTGCGGCGTGTTCTTCAACGGCGCGCCCATGATGAGTATGTATTCCGTCAATTCCGACGACCCGAATCTCCGCATCGTGGGTCTGCCGGACCCCGTCAAGGAAAAGGGCGAAAAGACCCATGTGGACACCACGGAGTTTGACTTCGGCGCGGAGCGCATGAGCATCTCCACCAACTGCAAGTATCCGGAGCTGGCAATTCAGTATTGCGACTTCTGGTTCACCGACGAGGGCATCCAGCTCGCCAACTACGGCGTAGAGGGCGAGAGCTGCCAGGTGGTGGACGGCGTGGCGCAGTTTACCGACCTGGTCCTCAACAACCCGAATCTGGCCGCCGGCGACGCCATCTCCTTCTACACCGGACGGAACAGCACGCCCTCCTGGTCCTCCAACTCCAAGCTGCTGGTGTCCTTCAACGAGGACGAGGCCGGAGCCTTTGAGATCTGGGCCAACAGCCGCGACAACCGGGATTCCTATCCCTATGTGGCGCAGCTTACCATGGACGAAACCTATGAAATCAGCAAGCTGGCCTCCGATTATGAATCCTATGCCCTGGAGTGCCGCGACAAGTTCATCGTCGGCGATATGGACATCGAGACAGAATATGCCGAATACGAGGAGAACGTCCGCACCATGGGCCTGACCCGCGCCCTGGAAATCAAACAGGACGCCTACGACCGCTATATGGAAAAGTAAGTATGGCTTTTCCCTGCGCCGCCCCGACCGGGGCGGCGCATTTTGCATAAAGTCACAATTTGTACCGCTTTTTTGCGATAGGGGGCTGGAAAAACGTGCCGAGATACGTTATAATATAGAAACTACGTTAAAAGCCTTCTTGAGATCGTCAAGGGCTATGGCCCCTTCGGCTCAGAGGGTTCGACTATACGCGCCGCAGCGCGGAAAGGATGATCGTTATTAGCACGTCAGTTTATGAAAGTCCCTTATCCAGCCGGTATGCCAGCGATGAGATGCTGTACCTGTTTTCCGAGGATAAGAAGTTTACAACTTGGAGAAGGCTCTGGATCGCTCTGGCCAGGGCGGAGATGAAGCTGGGGCTGCCCGTGACCCAGGAGCAGATCGATGAAATGGAGGCCCACCGGGACGACATCAACTACGATTATGCCAGGGAGGAGGAAAAGCGCCTGCGCCATGACGTGATGGCCCATGTACACGCCTACGGCGCACTCTGCCCCAAGGCCATGCCCATTATCCATCTGGGCGCCACGAGCTGCTATGTGGGGGACAACACCGATGTGATCCTCATGCGGGAGGGGCTGGAGCTGATTCGCAAGCGGCTGGTGAACGTGATACGGGTGCTGGCGGATTTCGCCGCGGAGCACAAGGCGGAACCGACGCTGGGCTATACCCACTACCAGCCCGCCCAGCTCACCACCGTGGGCAAGCGCGCCACCCTCTGGATCAACGAGCTGCTGATGGACCTGGAGGAGCTGGAGTTCCGCATGGGTACCCTGAAGCTGCTGGGCAGCAAGGGGACCACCGGTACCCAGGCCAGCTTTCTGGAGCTGTTCGACGGGGACCACGAAAAGGTCAAGGCCCTGGAGCAGATGATCGCCCAGGAGATGGGCTTTGACGGGGTGGTCCCGGTGTCCGGCCAGACCTATTCCCGGAAGATGGACTCTGGCGTTCTGTCCACCCTCTCGTCCATCGCCCAGTCCGCCAGCAAGTTCGCCAACGATATGCGCCTGCTGGCCCATATGAAGGAGATCGAGGAGCCCTTTGAGAAAAACCAGATCGGTTCCTCCGCCATGCCCTATAAGCGCAATCCCATGCGGTGTGAGCGCATCTGTGCCCTGAGCCGCTATGTGATGTCCGATGTGATGAACCCCCAGATCACCGCCGCCACCCAGTGGTTTGAGCGGACCCTGGACGACTCCGCCAATAAGCGGCTGTCCGTCCCGGAGGCATTTCTGGCGGTGGACGCGATTCTGGGCATCTATCAGAATGTGGCGTCCGGTCTGGTGGTCCACAGCCGGGTCATTGAGAAGCATATCCTGGAGGAGCTGCCCTTTATGGCCACGGAGAACATTATGATGGATGCGGTGAAGCGCGGCGGCAACCGGCAGGAGCTCCATGAGCGGATACGGATCCACTCCCTGGAGGCAGGTCACAACGTCAAGGACCTGGGGCTGCCCAACAACCTCATCGACCTGATCGCCGATGACCCCATGTTTGGCATGACCAGGGAGGAGCTGACGGCCCATCTGGAGCCGTCCCGGTATATCGGCCGCTGCCCGGAGCAGGTGGACGAGTTCCTGCGGGACTGCGTACAGCCGGTGCTGCGCCGCTATCAGGACCTGCTGGAACAGACCAATGTGGAGCTGAAGGTGTAGTTTTTTGCGCCGGTATGACAAAACCGGACAATTTGATTTGACTTTACCGGCGACAATGGATATAATGATTCCCATGTGTATGAGCTTTGCTCGATGAAGTATAGGAGGCACGGACAAACGATGAAAAAGAGTATCATCACCTTTGCGGCCATTATCGCGCTGACGGCGCTGCTGGCCGTTACGGCGGTCTTTGGACTGGACCTTGGGTTTTGCGAGCTGCCAAGTCTTTCCGACGGCGTGACCCTGGGCCTGGACCTGGTAGGCGGCTCTGAGATCACCTATGAGGCCGTTATCCCCGCGGGGACGGCAGATTCGGACGTTTCAAGCGGCATGAGCTCCGCAGTGACCATGCTGCGCCAGCGCCTGGACAGCCTTGGCTATTCTGAGGCCACAGTGACAAAGCAGGGCGACGACCAGATCGTGGTGGACATCCCCGCCGTGGACAACCCGGAGGAGGCGGCCGGCCAGATCGGTACCACCGCCATTGTGGAGTTCCGCACTTCGGACTATGACGCGGACGAAGGCACCGGCATGGTGCTGACGGGCAGCGGCATCAAATCCGCCTCTGCGGAGTACAGCGCCATCGACGAGACCGGCACGATGCAGTGGCACGTGGTTCTGGAGTTTACCAGCGAGGGACAGGAGCTGTTCACGGAGATGACGAAATATGCCGCCGGTATGTCCTCCGGCGACAACTGGGTCGGCATCTATCTGGACGATGCGCTGATTTCCGATCCGCAGGTATCCTCCGACTACGCGGATACCGGCATCGACTCGGACAGCGCCATCATCACTTTGGGCAGCACCACCACATCGGACTACGCCACATACCTGGCGGACATCATCTCCGCCGGACAGCTTCCCTTCACGCTGGAGAACGTGAAGATGGAGAGCGTGGGCGCGTCGCTGGGTGAGCGCAGCCTCTCCAGCAGCCTGATGGCCGGCGCCATCGGCATCTGCCTGGTGATGCTGTTTATGATCGTCGTCTATCGGCTCCCCGGCCTGATTGCCAGTATCTCCCTGCTGTTCTACACGGTGCTGTTCATGGTGGTGATCTCCATCGCCAAGCTGAACCTGAGCCTTCCCGGCATCGCCGGCATTATCCTCACCGTGGGTATGGCCGTGGACGCCAACGTCATTATCTTTGAGCGCATCAAGGAGGAAATCGGCAACGGTATGACCATCCGTGCGGCCATCGACGCGGGCTATAAGCACGCCATGACCGCAATCATAGATTCCAACGTGACCACGATTATTGCGGCGGTGGTGCTCTGGAAGCTGGGTACCGGTACCACCGTGGGCTTTGCCAAGACGCTGTTCATCGGCGTGGTGCTGAGCATGATCGTCATGCTGGTGGTGAGCCGTATGATGATGAAGAGTCTGGTTGCCCTCAAGGCCACCAAGCCCAGCCTGTACGGCGTGAAGGCCGCAGGGAAGGAGGAGAAGTAATATGTTTCAGAATAAAACCTTCAGCTTCGTGGGGCATTTTAAGCTCTTTCTGATTATCGCCGGGCTGCTGGTCATCACCGGCGTGGTGGGCCTTGTGGCGCTGCCCTTTGGCCTCAACCTGTTCAACATGGATGTGGACTTTCTGGGCGGCGTGACGATGACCTACGATCTGGGCCAGGAGGCCGACACCGACGCGGTGGAGGCGCTGGCGGAGGACATTCTGGAGGGCAAGCTCTCCAGCGTCACCACCTCCGGTAGCACCGGGACCCAGGTGGTGGTCAAGTCCCTGTTCGTGTCCGTGGAGGTCCGGGACGAGCTGACCTCCGCCATTCAGACGGAGTTTCCCGACGCCACGGTGGTGTCCAGCAGCTCCGTTTCCGCCTCCGTCAGCGAGGACCTGAGAAACTCCGCGATCCTCTCCGCGCTGGTGGCGGTGCTCTGTATGCTGGTGTATATTGGGATCCGCTTTGACTTCCGCTCCGGTCTGGCGGCGGTGGTGGCGCTATGCCATGATCTGCTGGTGATGCTATCGGCCTATATCATCTTCCGGATCCCCTTTAACATCAACTTTATCGCCGTGGCTCTGACCATCCTGGGCTATTCCATCAACGCCACCATCGTGGTCTTTGACCGGGCCAGAGAGAACGCCAAGGCCAATCCCAAGGCGGATTTCGGCGACGTCATGGACCGGAGCATCTGGCAGACCATGACCCGCTCCATCAACACCACCATTACCACGCTGTTGACCATCACCATGGTCATCATCTTCGGCGTGACCTCCATCCGGAATTTCTGCTGGCCGCTGTTCGTGGGCGTTCTGGCCGGCTGCTATTCCTCCATCTTCCTGTCCGGCAACGTCTGGGTGCGGCTCAGACGGCTCAAGAGCAACAAGGAAAAAAAGGCTGCATAAGGCCCGGCCCCGTCGCTGTTTCGCGGCGGGGCCGTTTTCTGTTGCCGTATATTCCGCAAACGATTTCCTGCGGCGTCCTGGAGTGTCTATCCGCTT
>CAZBOR010000103.1:0-6754 GCA_964493585.1 uncultured Oscillospiraceae bacterium | reverse complement strand
GCCGGCGGCACCGAGGCCCAGGACTGGTGCCAGATGCTCTACCGGATGTACACCCGGTGGGCGGAACGCCACGGCTTCTCTTATAAAATCATGGACTATCTGGAGGGCGAAGAGGCGGGCCTCAAGAGCGCCGACATCCTGATCGAGGGCGAAAACGCCTACGGATTCCTGAAGGGCGAAAACGGCGTCCACCGGCTGGTGCGCGTGTCTCCCTTTGATTCCAACGCCCGGCGGCAGACCTCCTTTGCGGCGGTGGAGGTCATTCCGGAGATCGACGACGACAGCAACGACATCGAGATCCGTCCGGAGGACATTGAGATGCAGGTCTACCGCTCCTCCGGCGCGGGCGGCCAGCACATCAACAAGACCTCCTCGGCGGTGCGCCTTATTCACAAGCCCACGGGCATCGTTGTCTCCTGTCAGACCGAACGGAGCCAGTTCCAGAACCGGGACAACTGCATGAAAATGCTCCGCTCCAAGCTGGTAGAGATCAAGGAACGGGAGCATCTGGACAAGATTTCCGACATCAAGGGCGTCCAGCAGAAAATCGAATGGGGCAGTCAGATCCGCAACTATGTGTTCATGCCCTACACGATGGTCAAGGACACCCGCACCGGCTGCGAAACCTCCAACGTAAACGCCGTCATGGATGGGGACCTGGACCGGTTTATCAACAGCTATCTCACCTGCTCCGCCACCGGGAACTGGGTGCAGAAATGATAACGCTGCGACCGGCCACCGCCCGGGACAGCGCCGCGCTGCTGGAAATCTACCGTCCCTATGTGGAAAACACCTCCATCTCCTTTGAGACCGAGGTCCCCTCCGTGGCGGAGTTTCGCCGCCGGATTCTGGAATTTTCCGCAGAATACCCCTATCTGGCGGCGGTGGAGGACGGACGCATCACGGGCTACGCCTATGCCCATGCCTTCCATGAGCGGGCCGCCTATCGCTGGACGGTGGAGACGTCGATCTATGTGTCGGAGCAAGCCCGTGGCCGGGGCGTGGGACGGCGGCTCTATCGGGCGCTGCTGGCGCTGCTGGAGGCCCAGGGCGTGAAGCACGCCTGTGCCATCGTCACCATCCCCAATGAGCCAAGCCTGCATTTCCATCGGTCCATGGGCTTCGAGGCCGGCGGCGTGCTGCCGGACTTCGGATACAAGCTGGGCGCGTGGCATTCCGTGGCCTATCTCTGCCGCGCACTGGGAGACTCTCAGGACCCGCCGGCCCCGGTGGTTCCGGTGCGGAGTCTGGACCCGGACCTGGTGGCGCGGCTGCTTTCGGAAACGGCGTAATTTTGGGAACTCCTGTCATAATCAAGGATTACTGCCACGACCTGGCCCATAGACCAGATCGTGGCAGCGATTTTCTTATCTGCGGAGCATCCGGCGTCTTGCCGTCCTCCCTCCGCCGAGCCTTTCTTCATAAAATCGTCCCGCCGCCCACCACGGTGTCGGCGTCGTAGAGCACCACCGCCTGTCCGGCGGTGACGGCCCGCTGGGGCTGGTCAAACACCACCCGGAGCCGCTCCCCCTGGAGCCACACCCGGCAGGGCTGCTCCGTCTGGCGGTAGCGGACCTTGGCGGCCAGGCGCCGGCCCTGGGCGGGCGCATCCGCAGTCCACCGCAAATCCGCCGCCAGCAGCTCCGTGGAATACAGTGCCTCGTTGCTGCCCAGGGTCACGGTGTTTTTCTCCATGTCCTTGCCGGTCACATAGAGCCGCGTTTCCGCCGAAACCCCCAGGCCCTTCCGCTGTCCCAGGGTATAGCGCACCGCGCCCCTGTGCCGGCCCAGCACCCTCCCCGATGGGTCCACGAAATCGCCGGAGGGGTACTGCTTTCCGGTGTACGCCTCCAGAAACGCCCCATAGTCTCCGCCCGGCACAAAGCAGATGTCCTGGCTGTCGGGCTTCTGGGCGCTGACAAAGCCCTGCTGCCGGGCGATCTCCCGGACCTGGGGCTTGGTCAGCCCTCCCAGGGGAAACAGGGTGTGGCTGAGCTGCTGCTGGCTGAGGAAATAGAGCACATAGGTCTGGTCCTTGGCCGCGTCCGCCGCCCGTTTCAGCAGGAAACGCCCTGTCTCCTCCCGGCATATCGCCGCATAGTGGCCCGTGGCAAGATAGTCGCAGCCCAGCTCCCTGGCCCGCTGCCAGAGCGCGCCAAACTTCAGATAGCGGTTGCAGGCAATACAGGGGTTCGGCGTCTGCCCCGCCTCATAGGCCGAGACAAAGGGCGCCATCACGTTTTTGTCAAAGTCCTCCAGGAAGCCGAAGGTGTAGTGTGGGATCCCCAGCCGGCGGCAGACGCTTTTGGCATCCTCCACGTCGCTGAGGGAGCAACAGGTCCCCTCCTCTGCCCCGGCATAGAGCCGCATGGTGACGCCGATGCAGTCAAAGCCCTGACGGGCCAGCAGATATGCCGCCACCGCGGAATCCACGCCGCCGCTCATGCCGATCATGCACCTGGGCATGGCTCAGCCTCCCAGCCGGATCATCTCATTGATGCAGCGCCTGGCCCCGGAAATGACCTCCGGCTCCAGCTCGATGACCTCCCCGCCCGTACCCTGCACGCAGGCCAGCACGTCCGCCAGAGTGGTCATCTTCATATTGGGGCAGATCAGGTCGCCGGTGAGATAGTGGAACCGCTTGTCCGGGCAGTCGAATTGGAGATGCTCCAGAATGCTGGTCTCGGTGCCGATGATGAACTCCCCGGCGGAGGACTCTTTGGCAAATTTCATAATACCCGTGGTGGAACCCACATAGTCCGCAGCCTCCACCACCTCCGGGCGACATTCGGGATGTACCAGCAGCAGGGCGTCCGGATGGCTCTGACGGGCGCGCTTCACATCCCGTATCGTCACCAGGGCGTGCCGGGGACAGCCGCCCCGCAGGAATTGGATGTTCTTCTCCGGCACCTGGGCCGCCACATACTGGGCCAGATTCTGGTCCGGGATGAACAGAATATCCCGCTGCTCCATGGCCCTGATGATCTTCACCGCAGAGGAGGAGGTCACGCACACGTCGCAGATGGTCTTGAGCCGGGAGGTGGTGTTGATATAGCAGACCACCGCGTAGCCGGGATACCGGGGCAGCAGCGCCTCAATGTCCTCCTTGTCCATCTGGTCCGCCATGGGACATCCGGCCTCCGGATGGCTGAGGATCACCCGTTTCTCCGGCGACAGGACCTTACAGGTCTCCGCCATGAAGCGGACCCCGCACATGAGCACGGTCCCATGGGTGTCCTTGGACGCCTGGACGCTGAGGCCATAGGAATCCCCCACATAATCCGCCACATCCAGTATCTCCTGGCCCTGGTAGGCGTGGGCCAGAATACATACGTCGTTTTCCTTTTTCAGCCGGAGGATCTCCTGCTGCATCTCATATACTGTCATATTACGTCCTCCTTACAGGCGCGGTGGCCATTTGGGTTTATTATACGCATGATTCGGGGCCTTTGTCAATCCCCCACTTTTCCACTATGATTTTCGCAAAAATTAACACTTGATTTCCCAGAATTCCTATCGTATATTAAGTATATATGAAACGAGGAGGTTATGCCGTGAAGCTATCCACCAGAGGCCGCTATGCCCTGAGAATGATGCTGGACATCGCCCTGCATCCCGATGAGGCCAGCGTTTCTCTGAAATCCATCGCCCAGCGCCAGGATATTTCCGTCAAATACCTGGAGCAGATCGTCGCGCCCCTGGTACGCGGCGGCTATCTCCGGGCCAATCGGGGCGCCCAGGGCGGCTATCAGCTCAGCCAGCCCGCCTCCGCCTACACCGTTGGCCTGATCCTCCGAACCATCGAGGGGAGCCTTGCTCCCGTGGCCTGCGTGGAGGACGGCGCGGCGCTCTGCGAGCGGGAGGGCCTCTGCGTCACCGTGGAGGTCTATCGTCAGATTGACGCGGCCATTGACCGCGTGGTGGACAATATCACCCTGGAGGACCTGGTGAAGCTCCAGTATGAAAAGTGGGGCGGCAGCACGCCGCCGGATGGATCCGCGCCCCAGTCCGCCTGCTCCACTTAATCCACTTAAAAAAATCAGGGACAGCCTTCGCTGTCCCTGATTGATTTTTATGACATATAGTCGATATACCGCGACATCAGCGTGATGACCTCCGCATAGGTGGCGTTGCTGTGGGGATTCAGCTTTCCGTTTTCATCCCCGCTGAACAATCCGACGGACACCGCCCAGCTCATGGACGCCACATAGTCGTCATATACCGTGCTGCCGTCCGGGAAGGCGCCGAGCACCGAGGTATCCGTTTCCTCGTCGGTGGTCACGCCGGAGAACTTTGCAAGCCGGTACAGGAACAGCGAGATCTGCTCACGGGTGGCGGAGGAATCCGGCGAGAAGCTGCTCGCGGAGACGCCCTTCACCAGTTCGTTTTCCTTGCCCCAAGCCACATACTTCGCGTACTCCGCCGAAAGCGGCACATCCTCAAAGGGGGCGGCATTTGCCTCCGGTATGGTCGTGTTGGTGAGATACTCATAGGTACGGGCCATATAGGTCACAATATCGCTGCGGACCACGCTGCTGGAGGCGTTAAAGGTCCCCTCTCCATCCACCAGCCCGCAGGCATACGCCTTTTCCAGATAGCTGACGAACCACAGGTCCTCCGTCACATCGGTGTAGCCCAGCACCTGCCATTTGGCGGTCAGGGTCAGGGACGAGGACGGCACCGTGCTGGACGCGGTATACTGGGTACTGCCGTCATACCAGCCCAGGAAGGTACGGTACTGCTTGGTGGGCGTCGGCAGAGAACCGAAGGTACTGCCGGCCACATAGCTGGCGGAGGATTTGTCCACGGTCCCGCCGCTGGGGTCAAAGGTCACCGTGGTATAGGAGGGTGATACGTCCGCCACATTCTTGATATAGCGGGTCAGCATGGTAATCATATGGGCGCGGGTGGCAGAGCCCTGCGGGTCCAGATACCCCCTGTCATCGCCCTGAAGAATCCCCACATTCACCGCCCAGCACATGGCGCTCTTGGCATAATCCGAAACGGTGCCGCCATCGCGGAAGCTGGTCAGCAGACTCTGATCGCTGTCCTGGCTGATGGTCTTGCCGGTATAGACGGCCATACGGTACAGGAACACCGCGATCTGCTCTCTGGTCACATTTCCGTCCGGCTCAAACTTGTTGTCGCCCATGCCAAGAACGATGCCGTTTTTGTAGCCCCAGCCCACATAGGTGTCATAGTAGCTGCCCTTCACCACATCGGTGAACGCTTCGCTGCCGGAGCCGGACAGGGTCACGCCATACTCCCGCTCGTACTCGCGGCCCAGGACCGTGACCATCTGCGCTCTGGAGGCATAGTTCTCCGGGTTAAACAGCGTATCCTTGCTGATGAGGCCCAGAGAATAGGCTTCCTCCACGGTGGAGGCATACCAGGCGTCCTCCAGCACATCCTGATAGCTCAGGACGCACCACTTGGCCTTCAGCACCAGGGATTCCACCGAGGGTACGATACTGCTGGCGGTATAGGTGGAAGAGCCGTTGGCCCAGCCCAGCAGGGTCCGAGCGGACTTGGTGGCCGTGGGCAGACTGCCAAAGGCCTTTCCCGCCGTGTACGTCGCGCTGGTGTAGCTGGCGGTGCCGCCATTGGCGTCAAAGGTCACGGAAACGGACTGGGCATAGGGTTCAATATAGTCTGTGTGAATCCACCCCGCCTGACCGTTATACTCCACCTTAGCCCATGTGTCATTGTAGATGCCCAGCACATCCACCACATCTCCCTCGCTGTAGGAGCCCAACCGGGTGGAGGAGGTCGTGGGCAGCGACCGGATATTCAGCGTCGTACTGACCACATACTTTCCCGCCATGGACTCATCCAGCGTGTAGTAGTTGGTATCGCCCGTGGAATAGCTGTAGCCGGGATAGTAGGCCGGCATATGCAGCGCCGTCATATCCTTGCTACCCATGGAGCTGACAAAGGACTGCCAGGTATAGGCCCGAACGCTGACCTCATCCGTGCTGGAATAGTTCGCGTCATAGATCAGCATCCCGTCGTCGTAAATCGCCATAATGGCCATGGAATGGCCGCCGCAGCGCATCACCGCTCCCGGCTGGCAGGAGGTGATAAGGGTTTTCAGTGTTGACGCGCTATAGCCGGCGTCCAAATACTTGGTCCCCAGCGTTTCCTCGATCATATTCCGGTAGGCGTAGCTGGTGGCGTAGCCATAGGCCAGGCTGGTGTCCATGGTGGCGTCCTGCGGATACTTGTAGAACAGCGCCGCATAGGTGTATCTGGCAAATGCCACACATTCATAGCCGCGAAGATACAGATCGTAGCCCAGGGATAAGCCGTAATCCGCCTGCTCCTCCACCGTCATATAGGCCTTCGACCCAGGAAACGTGGACCCGGAGGGATAGCGTTCAAAGGGCATGGTCACATCGCCAACCGTCACCTGCACGTTCTGCCATTCACTGGGCATACTGGGATATGTATACGCATTGGCTCCAAACGCAAACATACACAGCAAAACCGTAATGCAGCCGCAGATCAGCCCAATCCTGCGTATTCGTCTTGGCATATCGCTCACCTCTGTCGGAAAAGTTACAAATTAGTGTCATTATTCTAACACAAAATATCAGCCACGTCAACGGGAAATATCAATTTTCCGGATGAAATTGTAACCCCGATGAAAAAATCCCTTTTACAGACGCAAAAACCGCTCTCCGATTGGAGAGCGGTTTTGTGTTGGCATCACCTATTTTCACATACAGTCACCCGTATACTATCGTCGGCACGC
>CAZBOR010000102.1:0-6950 GCA_964493585.1 uncultured Oscillospiraceae bacterium | reverse complement strand
AACCATGCTTGTTACTTGTCCGGAATGTGGAAACCGGGTCTCCGACAGGGCCAGCGCCTGCCCCAGCTGCGGCTGCCCCATTGAGGTCATCCTGGGCCGTTTCCAAATGCGGGTCTTTGACCCCGAGACCATGACCGGGAAAACGGAGGCGGACGACCGGGCCATCGAGGTGGCAACGGATTTTTACGGGGAGCTGCTGGTGTCGGAAGATGGCCGCGTGTGGAACAGCGGCGGCCAGGTCGTGGCGGAAATGCGGTACCGGTAAGGGCGCGGCTATGACGGATTTGATCGACCGCATCCTGACAAGGGTGCAAAAGCCCGCCCGCTACACCGGCGGAGAATACAACGAAATTCTCAAGGACAAAAGCCAGGTGGAGGTCCGGATGGCCTTCTGTTTCCCGGATACCTATGAAATCGGTATGTCCAACGTGGGACTGCGGATCCTCTACAGTCTGATGAACCGGGTGGAGGGCGTGTGGTGTGAGCGTATGTTCGCGCCCTGGGGAGACATGGAGGCGGAGATGCGGCGCTACGGTCTGCCCCTGTGGGCGCTGGAGAGCCATGACCCCATGGAGGACTTCGACCTGATCGCCTTTTCCATCGGCTATGAGATGGCCTATTCCAATGTGCTCAATATGCTGGAGCTGGGACATATCCCGCTGAAGGCCAGGGACCGGGGCGAGGGCCTCAAGCACATGGTCTTTGCCGGCGGCACCTGCGTCTACAACGCCGAGCCCATGGCGGATTTCCTGGACTTCTGCGTGGAGGGCGAGGGCGAGGATATGAACGTGGAGGTCATCGAGTGCTACCGCAGCGCCAAGCGCCGGGGCCTGACCCGGCGGGCGTTCCTCCGGGAGGTGGCCAAAATTCCCGGCGTGTATGTCCCCTCCTTCTATGAGCATACCTACCATGAGGACGGAACCATTCGCGCGATCATTCCGCTGGACGGCGCGCCGGAGACGGTCACCAAGCGCATTGTCCAGGACATGGACGGCGCATACTATCCCACGGACACCATTGTGCCGTCCACCCAGATCATCCACGACCGGACCGTGCTGGAGCTGTTTCGGGGCTGCATCCGCGGGTGCCGGTTCTGTCAGGCGGGCTTCTGCTATCGCCCGGTGCGGCCCAAAAGCCCGGAGCGGCTCTATGAGCTGGCGGTGGCGTCCCTGGAGAACTCCGGCTATGACGAGATGACCTTGTCCAGCCTGTCCACCTCGGACTACAAAAAGCTGGGAGAATTTGCGGACAGGATGCTGGACTACTGTATTCCCAGGGGCATCAATCTGAGCCTGCCCTCTCTGCGGGCGGACAATTTTTCTGTGGAGCTGATGGAGAAGGTCCAAAAGGTCCGCAAAAGCGGCCTGACCTTTGCGCCGGAGGCGGGTACCCAGCGGCTCCGGGACGTCATCAACAAGAACGTCACCGAGGAGGACATCCTTCGCTCCTGCGCCACCGCCTTCTCCGGAGGCTGGAACAAGGTCAAGCTCTATTTCATGCTGGGCCTGCCGACAGAGACAGACGAGGATGTGGCGGGGATTGCGGATCTGGCGGACAAGGTCCTTCGGGTCTGGCGGGAGAACACCCCCAATCCGCGCCACGGCGTCACCATCACCATCTCCACGGCGTTCTTTGTGCCGAAAAATGGCACTCCCTTCCAGTGGGAGGCCCAGATCACCCCGGAGGAGTATCTGCGCCGCTGTAAGCTGCTCAAATCCCTGCTGAACAGCCGTTCCATCCGCTACGCCTATCACCCATCGGACCTGAGTATGCTGGAGGCGGCCCTGTGCCGGGGGGACCGGCGGCTGTGTGATGTGCTTCTGCGCGCCCACGAGCTGGGCTGCAAAATGGACGGGTGGACGGACTATTTCCGGATGGACAAGTGGATGCAGGCCTTTGCCGACTGCGGGCTGGATCCGGCCTGGTACGCCCAGCGGGAGCGCGGAAGGGACGAAATCTTCCCCTGGGAGACCGTCTCCATCGGCATCCCGAAGCAATTTTTCTGGAGGGAGCGGGAGGCGGCCTACCGTGCGGAGATCACCCCGGACTGCCGGACCCGGTGTACCGGCTGCGGCGCCAACCTGCTCTACAAGGGAGGCCCCTGCGATGAATAGGCTGCTGTTTGAAAAGACCGGAAAGGCCATCTATATCTCTCACCTGGACACCATGGCCCTGTTTCCCAGGGCGTTTCTCCGGGCGGGACTCCATGTGCGGTTCACCCAGGGCATGAGTCCCCACGCCTATGTGTCCATCGCCCTGCCGCTGCCTGTTGGGGTCAGCAGTCAGTGCGAGCTCCTGGATTTCACCCTGGAGGACGCGGTGGAGCTTGCCAGCCTGCCGGGGCTGCTGAATCCCCGGCTGCCCGCTGGGATCCGCGTGCTCCGCGCCTACGACAGTCCCGCCAAGGTCAGGGACCTAAGCTACTTACAGTGCGCCGTGACGCTGGAATATGACGGCGGCGCGTCCGAGGAGACATTGACGCGCCTGCGGGAGCTGTTTCAGCGGGACGCCATTCCGGTGGAGAAAAAGACAAAGAAGGGCATGGCGGAAACGGACATCCGGCCCCTGATCGAGACCATCGCCGTGGAGCGGCTCAGTCCCCAGGAGCTGCGGCTCCTGGCCTGTATCCGCGCCCAGAACCCGTCGCTAAATCCCCAGTATCTGGTAAAGGCCATTGAAACGCATCTGCCGGAGTGCGCTCCGGACTTCGCCCGGTCGCATCGGATCGAGGTCTACGACGGGGACCATCAGGTATTTCGGTAAATTGTCGCCGCTTCCCGATGAAAGAATTTCATCCGGAAACAGTATGGGTCTGCCTTGCCCCCGGTGAGACAGGCCCATATTTTCCCCATTCCAGAAAAACTGCCGGGAGGTCCCTTGCATAAAGCGCCCGTATGTGGTACAATCCCATTGGCGGACGCTTGTATTCATGTGGAGCTCCGGCCGTTGGGAGGCCGCTGCTTTTCGGTCCCATTCCGCAACGCCGCCCGGAAGACAGGTGGTAGAATCTGCCGTGCCGCCAAAAATCAGGAGTTTTTCAATTTCTGCATTTTATGCTTGCGTTTGTCACGAAAATGTAATAAAATATGCAACGTATTCCATAATACGCCGCAACAGATTTCAGGGAGGTCGATCCTTATGATGCGTCTTACTACAGACAAGGGCGTTGTCACCATCAGCAGCGAGGTCTTTACCAATATCGCGGGTATGGCCGCCTCCTCCTGCTTCGGGGTGAAGGGCATGGCGGTCCGCTCCGTCACGGACGGAATCGTACACCTGCTGCGCCGCGAGGCCATGGGAAAGGGTGTGCTGGTCACCTATAACGAGGACAACACCGTTTCCATTGATCTTCATATTATGATGGACCATGGCGTGAATATCGCCGCAGTCGGCCCCGCCATCATCAACGAGGTGAGCTATGTGGTCAACAAGATGACCGGCGCGGAGGTCAAGACGGTCAACGTGTATATCGACTCCATCAGCGTTGACTGATACCGGCCCGCAGAGGCCCGCGTGCTGTTCACGCCCGCGTTGCGCGGCTCCACGGCGCGCCGTTTCATACAGAATTTGACGCACCCTCGGTGCTGAAAAGTTCCTACGCTTTTTGCAATTTCTGTATAATTCGATAGAAAGATGAGAGCTTCTCATCCCGGAGGTGCAATACACTTGAAAGAATTTATCAGTGGCGCCGAGCTGAAGGAAATGTTCATCAGCGCGGCAGCCTCGGTCGATCTGGGGAAACAGCAGATCAATGATTTGAACGTATTTCCGGTGCCTGATGGCGATACCGGCACCAATATGGCCCTGACCCTTGGCACCGCCGCCAAGGAGCTGCAAAAGGCCCCCGCGGACGTGACCGTGGGCCGTGCCGCGGAAATCGCCGCCGCCGCGCTCCTGCGGGGCGCACGCGGCAATTCCGGCGTTATCACCTCGCTGCTGTTCCGCGGCTTCTCCAAGTATATGAAGGACAAGGCCACCGCCGACGGCGCGGATTTTGCCGCTGCGCTGTCTGAGGGCGTGGAGGCGGCGTATAAGGCCGTTATGAAGCCCACCGAGGGTACCATTCTGACGGTGTCCCGCGTTTCCGCCGAGACCGCCACCGAGGCCTGCGCCGAAACCACCGCCATCGAAAACATTATGGATGTGGCCATTGTCAGCGCCAAGGCTGCGCTGGAGGAAACCGTCAATCAAAACCCCGTACTGAAAAAGGCCGGGGTGGTGGACGCGGGCGGCATGGGCTTTGTACGCATCCTGGAGGCCATGCGGTCTGCCATGCTCGGCAGCCCCATCGTGTCCGATGGATCCGCTCCCGCGGCGGAGGAGCCGACCGTGGTGGTGGATATGTCCAACTTCACCTTCACCTATGACACCGTGTTTATCGTCCGCAAGGGCGAGAACTGCGACGTCAGCGCCTTTGGGGAATATCTCAGCAGCATCGGCGACAGTCTGGTGATCGGCGAGGACGACGAGGTGTTCAAGGTCCATGTACACACAGACATTCCCGGCGAGGCGCTGACCGAGGCCCGGAAGCACGGCGTCCTTGAGCTGGCAAAAATCGAGAATATGCGTACACAGTGCGAGGACCTGGCCGCCGGCCGGAAGGCCATCAGCACCGACGATCTGGACCAGGTGGAGGAGGAGCTGGAGAGCTCTGCGGCCTGGACGCCGCAGGCCCAGGAAACGAAGTCCGTGCCTCCGGAGAAGCGATATGGCGTGGTTTCCGTCTGCGCCGGCGACGGCATCGCCGCCATGTTCCGGGATCTGGGCGTGGACCACATCGTGTCCGGCGGCCAGACCATGAACCCCTCTACCGAGGATATTCTCAAAATGATCGACGCGACGCCCGCCGAGGTGGTCATCGTGCTGCCCAACAACAAGAATATCATCATGGCCGCCGAGCAGTGCAAGCCCATCAGCGACAAGCAGGTGGTGGTCATTCCCACCGGCACGGTGCCTCAGGGCATCACCGCCATGCTGAATCTGGACCCCAGCGCCTCTGTGGAGGAAAACGTGGAGGCCATGACCTCCGCCATTCAGGGCGTCACCACCATGCAGATCACCTATGCGGCCCGGAACTCTGACTTTGACGGCTACGCCATCAATGCCGGGGACTATCTGGCCCTGTGTGGCGGCGCGCTCTACGGCACGGACCGCAGCATTGAGCGGCTGCTACGCGGACTGGCGGAAAAGGCCGGGGAGCTGGACAGCGAGTTTATCACGATCTTCTACGGTGAGGATATATCGGAGGAGGAGGCCCGGCAGGCATCTGAGATTTTTGCCCAGGTCTGCCCGGAGGCGGAGATCACCGTGCTCTCCGGCGGTCAGCCTGTGTACTATTATCTGATCTCAGCGGAATAAAAAAAGTGCAAGCCCACGAAGCCGCTTCTACGCCGCTTTGTGGGTTCTTTGCACGCCAGATGAGGAGTAGCTATGGATATTCTTTATGCGGTGAGCGAGGCGTTTCCGTTCGCGAAAAACGGCGGCCTGGGCGATGTGGCCGGCGCGTTTCCCCCGGAGCTGGCAAAGCAGGGACTGAATGTGCGCGTGATCCTGCCGCTGTACGACACCATTCCCGTGGAATATGTGGAGCGCATGGAGCCGATCAAAAACTTTACCCTACAGCTCGCGCTGGAGACCTTCTGCTGCGGTCTGTACCGGCTGGAGTTCGGGGGCGTCACCTGGTACTTCATCGAAAACGACCGCTGCTTCGGACGGGGCAGGCTCTATGGCTGCGAGGACGATGACCGGCGCTTCGCGTTCTTCTGCATGGCAGTGTGCGAATCGGTCCGCCATCTGGACTGGCGGCCTGACATCGTACACTGCAACGACTGGCAGACGGCGCTGATTCCCTTTTACATGGAGGACGTCTATCTGCGCCATCCGGGGCTCAACCCCATTTGCACCGTCTTTACCATCCACAATGTGGAGTTCCAGGGGAATTTTGACTACCACACCCTGACGGACGTATTCGGCCTGTCGGGGGCGCTGTTTGCGGAGGGGACCGTGGAGCTGGACGGCAGCGTGAATCTGATGAAGGGCGCCATCGAGCGGGCGAACTGCATCACAACGGTCAGCCCCTCCTACGCCAGAGAGCTGACCGCGCCGGACGCGGCGGGACCCCTGGCGGAGGTCATCGCCTCCCACCGGGTCTACGGCATCCGCAACGGCATTCCGCGGGAGGACAACCCCTTTGATAGCCGCCTGACCCACCGGCCCTACGCGGCGGACTGCGTGGAGGAAAAGGTGTTCAACAAGCTGTGGATGCAGGAGATGCACGGGCTGAAGGTCTCGGAGGACGTGCCGGTATTCGGCTGCGTGGGCCGTCTGCTGCCGCGAAAGGGCTTTGACCTGCTGCTTGAGGTGCTGCCCGAATTCTTAGAGCAGGGCGCGCAGCTTGTGGTGACAGGCGATGGCTCCGGCGAGATACAGACGCGGCTTCAATCGCTGAAAGACCGCTTTCCGGGCCAGGTGGCCCTGATGCGCTTCTCTGAGCAGAACGCGGTGGAGGTGTTCTCCAGCGTGGATATGCTCCTGATGCCCTCCCAGGTGGAGCCCTGCGGCACCGCGCAGATGGAGGCCATGCGGTATGGCACGGTGCCGGTGGTCCGGGCCACGGGCGGTCTCCGGGACACGGTGACGCCCTACACGGGGCCGGACTCCGATGGGTGCGGCTTTGTGTTTGAGGACTACAGCGCGGAGGCCATGCGCGGCGCCATGACCGGGGCCGTGGCGGTCTATCGGAACACCGAGGAGTGGGAGGCCCTGGAGCGGCGCTGCATGGAGCAGGACTTCTCCTGGGAGGCGCCCGCCAAAGAATATGTCCGGCTGTACCAATCCCTGATCGGCGGGAAATAGACGAAAAACGGCGCATCCGCTCAGCTCAAGGTCCGTAAAACAGACTGACGTATCCCCCTGCACTCAAAGCCTGAGATGCAGGGGGATGTTTTTCT
>CAZBOR010000101.1:0-7107 GCA_964493585.1 uncultured Oscillospiraceae bacterium | reverse complement strand
CGGACGGAGGAATAGCCGCTTCGGGCCTGCCGCAGATTGCGGCAGGCCCGTCTTTTTTTATCTGTTGGAAACCATCGTTCCCATGGCGCACGGCGCAAAATAAGCCCCGCAGCTTCGGCTGCGGGGCAGATTTTTCGTTATCAATCGGTCACATAGGGCAGCAGGGCGATCTGACGGGCGCGCTTGATGGCGGTGGTCAGCTGGCGCTGATGCCTGGCACAGGTGCCGGTGGTCCGACGGGGCAGGATCTTGCCGCGCTCGGAGAGGTAACGGCGGAGCTTCGCGGTGTCCTTATAGTCGATATAGTCGATCTTGTCCACACAGAAGCTGCATACCTTGCGGCGCTTGCGGCTCCGAACCTTATCGTTAGCCATGGGTATTCCTCCTTATCAGGTACTTGACGCCGGAACTCAGAACGGCAGATCGCTGTCGCTGGTGTCCAGCATGGAAAATTCGTCAGTGGGCTGCGTGGGCGCAGAATAGGCGGTCTGGGCCGGGGCTGCGTAGCTCTGGTTGGAGCCGCCGTAGCTGCCGAACTCGGAATAGCTGCCGGAGGCGGCATTGTCCCGCTTGGAGTCGCCGAAATAGATGTTGTCGGCGATGACCTCGGCGGAGCGGCGCTTGCCGCCCTCCTTGTCGGTCCAGTTGCGGATCTGGAGCCGTCCGGAGACAACGGCCATGCGGCCCTTTGAGAAGTATTTGGAGACAAACTCCGCCGTGTTGCGCCAGGCCACCACGTCAATGAAATCGACGGCCCGCTCCTGGGTGTCCTTGGACTGGTAATCCCGGTCCACCGCCAGGGTGAAGGACGCGACCGCAGTGCCGGTCCCGGTGTGGCGAAGCTCCGGGTCACGGGTCAGACGGCCCATGATAATGATGTGGTTGAGCATATCCGCCTCCTATTCTGCCACCGCGGTGATGAGGCAACGCATGATGCCTTCGGTGATTCCCATCACGCGGTCCAGCTCTGCGGGGAATTCGGGCTTGGCCTCAAAGGTCATCAGCACATAGTAGCCCTCCGCCAGATGGTCGATGAGGTAGGCCAGACGGCGCTTGCCCCACTCGTTGACTTCAATGAGGGTTCCCTCTGCTTCCACCATCGCCTTGAATTTTTCCACAAGCGCTTTCGTCTCGTCCTCAGAGAGCTGAGGATTGATGATGTAAAGCGCCTCGTACCGATCGGTAATCTTAGCCATGTTGTTTGCACCTCCTTTTGGACATATGGCCGCCGGTCCCGCCGGCGGCAAGGATCGCTGCTGTGTATGCAGCCTTTCTATTGTAGCAGATTTTTCAAAAAAGTCAATGCTTTTACGCGGTTTTTTCTGCCCTTCCGGGCGGAGGCCGCCTCACTCGTCCTCCGGGGCAGAAGAGAGGGCAGGCTGAGGTCCGTCCATCATGGCCCGGAAGGTCTCGCCGTCCATGGTCTCGTGCTCCAGCAGGTATCCGGACACCGCCCGGAGACTGTCCATCTCGCCCTTGAGGATGTCCTCGCAGCGCTGATAGCACTGCTGCAGGATCTCCTCGATTTCCTGATCGATGTTGGCGGCGGACTGCTCGGAGTAGCTCTTGGTGTGGCCGTAGTCCCGGCCGATGAACACCTGGTCGTCGGAATCGAAGGACACCGGCCCCAGCTTGGCGCTCATGCCGTATTTGGTTATCATCTGTCTGGCGATGGAGGTGGCCTTCTGGATGTCGTTGGACGCGCCGGTGGAGATGTCGTCCAGCAGCATCGCCTCGGCCACCCGGCCGCCCAGCAGGGCGACGATCTGCTCCAGCATCTCGTTGCGGCTCATGTAGCTGTGGTCCTCGGTGGGCAGGGAGATGGTCATGCCCCCCGCCATGCCGCGCGGCACGATGGTGATCTGATGCACCGGGTCGTGATGGGGCAGACGGTGCATGACAATGGCGTGGCCCGCCTCGTGGACTGCGGTGAGCCGCCGCTCCTGCTCCGGCACCACCCGGCTCTTTTTCTCCGGTCCCGCGATCACCTTTATCATGGAGGTCTCGATGTCGTCCATGGAAATCACTCTGCGGCCCAGCTTTGCCGCCCGCAGTGCGGCCTCGTTCATCAGATTTTGCAGATCCGCGCCGGTAAAGCCCGCAGTCTGCTTGGCGATAACGCCCAGATCCACATCGTCGGACAGGGGCTTGTTCCGGCTGTGGACCCGGAGAATGGCCTCCCGCCCCTTGGCGTCCGGCGCGCCCACATAGACCTGGCGGTCAAAGCGTCCGGGCCGCAGCAGGGCGTTGTCCAGAATGTCCACCCGGTTGGTGGCCGCCATGACAATGACGCCCTCGTTGTTGTTGAAGCCGTCCATTTCCACCAGGAGCTGATTCAGGGTCTGCTCCCGCTCGTCGTGGCCGCCGCCCAGGCCCGCGCCGCGCTGACGCCCCACCGCGTCGATCTCGTCGATAAAGACAATGGCGGGAGCCTGCTTCTTGGCCTGCTCAAACAGGTCCCGGACCCGGCTGGCGCCCACGCCCACATACAGCTCCACAAAGTCGGAGCCGGAAATGGACAGGAAGTGGACCCCGGCCTCGCCGGCCACAGCCTTGGCGATCAGGGTCTTGCCGGTGCCGGGAGGTCCCACCAGAAGAATTCCCTTGGGAATCTTCGCGCCAAGCTGGGTGTACCTGTCGGGGTCCCGCAGGAAGTCCACCACCTCCTGGAGCTCGGCCTTTTCCTCGTCCGCGCCCGCCACGTCGTCGAACGTGACCTTGTTCTTCTCGTCCACGCCCTGGGTGGTCCGGGCCTTGGCGAATTTCATCACGCCCTTGTCCCCGCCCGTGCCGCCGGACATCCGGTTGACCATGAACAGCCAGACGCCCAGCACCAGCAGCGCGACAATGGCGTAGGGTATCAGCATCAGCCACCAGGGGGTCTCGGAGACAGCCGGGTAGTCGTAGCTCTCCAGAATGCCCTGCTCATACTGCTCCGTCACCAGGTCGTTAAAGTCCTGGTAGAACACGGAAAAGCTGGCGATTTCAAAGGTGCGGATGGTGCTTCCTGTTTCGTCCGGCTCCCGCAGGGTCAGGCACAGGGTGTCTCCGGTCAGGGTGAAGGACTGGACCTGCTCGGACTCAAAAAGGTCCCGGATGTCGCTGTAAACAGCGTCCTGCTGCTCCGTGGAGGAGGACAGCATGGCCCAGAAGGCCACCCCCAGGATAACGACGGTCAGAAGCAGGAACGCGAAATTGCTTTTTTTCATGGGTTCCCTCCCTATGGTATGGATGGTCAGCGGTAGATACTGGGCTTGAGGACCCCGATATAGGGCAGATTGCGGTATTTCTGGTCGTAGTCCAGACCATAGCCCACCACAAAGGCGTCCGGCACCGTGAAGCCCACCAGATCGGCCTCGACCTCCGCCTCCCGGCGGCTGGGCTTGTCCAGCAGCACCACCAGCTTAAGCGAGGCGGGATCGTGGGCCTTGAGCAGCTTCAGCACGAAGCTCAGCGTGCGTCCGGTGTCCAGAATGTCCTCCACCACGATCACGTCCCGGCCGGTGACATCCACCTCAAAGGGCGTGTCCATGGACAGCTCCCCCGGCCGGGTGGACATGGACCGGTAGGACGACAGGGTGATGGATTCCAGAGTACAGGGAAGGTCGATCTGGCGCATCAGGTCGGCGGTGAACACCAGACTGCCCTTCATAATGCAGAGCAGTACCGGCTCCCTGCCCCGGTATTCCTCGGTGAGCTGGCGTCCCAGCTCCGCCACCCTCTGACGCAGCATCTCCTGGGAGAGCATGATATATTCCAGATCCTCGTTCATGTTTTGTCCTCCATTCGCACAGCGGACAGCAGGATGCACGGGCTTCCGGCCGCCGCACGGTACCTGGCCGCCGCTTTGAGGGGCAGTACCGCCACAATTTGCCCGCCCTGACACACCACCGGCAGGGATGCGCGCCAGGAGGCGGGGATTTTTTCGTCGATCATCAGGCGGCTGAGCTTTTTCGTGCCGCCGGGCAGAGTCATGCGGTCGCCGGGCCGCCTGGGGCGCAGAGTCAAGGGCAGCGCCTCCGGAATGAGGGCCACAGCGCCCTCAGGGAGCTTCGCGGGACAGACCGTTCTCCGGCACAAGACCCGCCAGGGGCCAAAGTCGGCGCTCTGTCCGGGGGCGATGGGCGTTTCCTCCGGCGGGCATGGCGGGAGACGGGTCAGGACCGCCGCGTCATAGCGCCGCTCCAGGTAGAAGCCTCCCGGCAGGGAGAGCCGGGCGGAGGGGGACGGCGCGGCGCACAGCGCCATGGCGCTTTCCAGATGGCTCCGGCCAAGCTGTCCCGCCGGCTGCAGATACAGCCCCATGACCCGGTATCGCATCGCCTCCGGCAGCTTCAGAAGCCCTCCGCAGTCCAGGCCGCGGTCCGTGGTCAGATCGGCCAGGGCCTCCCGCGCCCGGGACGTCAGAAAGTCGTCCTCCTGCCGCAGCGTCCGGGTCAGGGCGGCGGTGTGCTCCAGCAGTCTGGGATTTTCCTCCAGCAGAAGCGGCAGCACCCGGCGGCGGATGCGGTTCCGCAGATAGTCCTCCTGGGCGTTGGTGGAGTCCTCCACATAGGGGACGCCGTGGTCCTGAAGATAGGCCCGGAGCATATCGGGCGTCACCTCCAGCATGGGCCGCAGCAGCCGCCCGCTCACCGGAGCGATCCCCGTCAGGCCGTGCAGTCCGGTTCCCCGCACCAGGTGCATCAGAACGGTCTCCAGATTGTCCTGGGCGGTGTGGGCCGTCACGATCCAGCCCCTCTGGGCGAATAAAAATTCATAGCGCAGCGTGCGCGCGGCCTCCTCGATGCCCTGACCATGGGCCGCGGCATAGCCGGCCACGTCTCCCCTGCCCACGGCCAGGGGAATGTCCCACCGGCGGCAGATGCGGCGGACGAAATCCTCGTCCCGCCGGGCCTCCTGGCCCCGGAGCTGATGGTTGAAATGGGCGGCGGACAGGGAAAAGCCCAGCTCCGCCTCCAGGCTCTTCAGACAGTGGAGCAGCGCCATGGAGTCCTTGCCGCCGGATACCGCCGCCGTCACATGGGTACCGTCTATGGACTGGGCCTTGAGAAAGGCGCGGATGCTATTCCTCACTGTGCCGCCACTCCCGATCTGAGAAGGTGGTAAACTGGGGCAGCCACTGGAGCTTCACGGTGCCGGTCTCGCCGTGGCGGTTCTTCGCCACGATGCACTCCGCCACGTTCTTCTCCTCCGTGTCGGGGTTGTAGTAGTCGTCCCGGTAGAGGAACAGGACCTCGTCGGCGTCCTGTTCGATGGCGCCGGATTCCCGCAGGTCCGAGAGCAGGGGCCGCTTGTCGGCGCGGCTCTCGTTGGCACGGCTGAGCTGGCTCAGGCACACCACGGGGACGTTCAGCTCCTTGGCCATGATTTTCAGAGCGCGGGAGATCTCGCCCACGGCGTTGACGCGGTTATCATTGATCCGTCCGGTGGCGGAGGTCATAAGCTGCAGATAGTCGATGATGACCAGGCCCAGATTGTCCACCCGGCGGCACTTGGCGTTCATCTCCGTGACGGTGATGGAGGGGTTGTCGTCCACCCGGATGTCCGTCTGGCTCAATGCGGCGGAGGCCAGTCCCAGCTTGCCCCATTCCTCCTCGGAGAGCTTGCCCGTCAGAAGGAGCTGGGAATCCACGAAGCTCTCGCTGGACAGGAGCTTGGAGGCAAGCTGCTCCTTGCTCATCTCCAGGGAGAAGATGACCACGGCCTTTTTGTATTTTTTCGCCACGGCCAGGGCGATATTCAGGGCGATGGAGGTCTTTCCCATGCCGGGACGGGCGGCAATCAGCAGAAGGTCCGACTTGTTCAGACCGTTGATCTTGGCGTCCAGGTCGTGAAGGCCCGTGGAGAGTCCGGGAATGTCGCTGTCGGAGTGGGCGCGCTCGGCGAGCTGCTCATAGACGGACAGCAGAATGGTGCCGATATGCTCCAGCTCCTGGTTGCTCCGGCCGTTGCGGATGGCGTAAATCTTCTGCTCCGCCGCGTCCAGGATGCTCTGGGCCGTACCCACCTCCTCGGAAACGGTCTGGGAGATGTCCGTGGCCGCCTGGGCGATCTGCCGCAGCAGGGACTTGTCTGCCACGATCTGCGCGTACTGCTTGGCGTTGGCGGCGGTGGGCGTGATGTCCAGGATCTGCAGCAGATAGTCCCGTGTCCGGTCCTCCTCGTAGACGCCGGACTGCTTCATCTGGTCCAGCACCGTCACCGGATCGATGTCCATGGAGTAGCTGAACATGGAATAGATGGTGGTGAAAATGTCCCGGTTCTGCTGGAGGTAGAAGTCGTCGGGCTTCAGAAGCTCCAGCATATCCGGTATGCAGCGGCTGTCAATGAGCATGGAGCCGATAACGGCCTGCTCCGCCTCCAGAGAATGGGGAAGCTGGCGGCTCAGCAGCTCATCCATGGGTCAACCCTCCCTTACGAAATTCTCAGGTGCGCCGGCTCAGCCCTCGCTGACGTGGACGGTGATGCCGGCCGTGATCTCATAGCCCAGCTTGGCCTTCAGCGTGAAGGTGCCGAAGGATTTGATGGGCTCCTCCTGGACGATCTTCTTCTTGTCGATGGTGATCCCGAACTGCTTTTTCAGCGCCTCGGAGATCTCCGCAGAGGTGATGGAGCCAAAGAGCCGCCCGCCGGAGCCGGCCTTGGCCGTCATTTCCACGGTGACGTCCTTGAGCTTCTCGGCAAATTCCTGGGCCTGGGTCTTTTCCCTGGCCTGCTGCTCCGCCTTGGCCTTGTCGTTCATCTTCATGGTGTTGATATTGTCTGCGGTGGCCTCGATGGCCAGCTTTCTGGGCAGCAGGTAATTCCGGGCGTAGCCGTCGGAGGCCTCGATCATCTGGCCCTTTTTGCCCTTGCCGCGAATGTCCTGTAATAGTATGACCTTCATGGAATTTTTCTCCTTTCCTTAGAAAACGAATATCGCGTATATTTCTCTCCCCTGCCGGCTCTGCGGCGGAAACGGGGAGCGTCATTCGCTGAAGAATCGGTCGATGGACAATTTCAGCGCCTGCTTGACCTGTTGGGGCGTGACGCCCTTGATCTGCGCGCCAGCCGTGGCCTGGTTGCCGCCGCCGCCCAGCGGCTCCAGGATCATCTGCACATTGG
>CAZBOR010000100.1:0-7133 GCA_964493585.1 uncultured Oscillospiraceae bacterium | reverse complement strand
CGCCGGGGAGAAAAAATTTATATTTACCGGTTGACACCGCAATATTTTGTTGTATAATATACTAAACCGATGATGTGGAAAAGACCATATGCGCGCTTACAGAGAGCTCTGTTGCTGGGAATGGGCAGAAGGCGGTGTGGGATCGTGGGCCATGGAGGGTGGAGTGAACGTTCAGTAGCTTCAACGGACGCGCACCGTTAACGGCGCAGGAGGTTTTTGCCTCTGCTGAGGGACCGGGCTTGCCCGGTAAACAAGGTGGCACCGCAAGATCGACGTTTCGATCCTGTCCTTGTATCGTTACAGGGACAGGTTTTTTTCTGTCCCAATCAAAAACTTGCCGGAAACGGCAGCGTTCAGGCGGCTAACGCCTGAGAGAAAGAGAGGTTTTTATCATGGCACAAGAAAAGAGAAACGTATCCGTTGAGGAGGCGACCGGCCTACGCAGCACCAAGAACCTGATCCTGGTGGGCATTATGATGGCGGTCGGCATCGTGCTGCGCCTGTTTGCGGGCGTGATCGCGGTGGGCAATATGCATCCGAATTTCCTGATCGCAACCTATTGCCTTTCCATCTACATCATCCGGCCCAACGTCAAGGAGGCGGCGGCCATCGGCCTGATCTCCGGTCTGATCTCCCAGATCGGTACCAGCATGGCGTGGCTCGGTCTGGGCAGCGAGACGATCGGCGCCATCGCCATGTGTCTGCTGGTGATGATCCCCCTGCCCAAGGTGATTAAGCCCATCGTCTGCACCTTTATCGCCACCTGTGTCTCCGGCTTCGCGTTTGTCGGACTGGCGGCGCTGACCTATGCCAACCCCATGCCTGCGGCGCAGTTTGTCAGTATGTCGCTGGTGACGTTGGTGACGGCGCTTCTGAATATGGTCATTGTCACTGTGCTGGCGATCCCGGTGAATATGGTCCTGGGGAACAGCGGCAAAGAGTGATTTCAACAGGAAAGGCACGCTGCCTGTGTGCAGCGTGCCTTATGAAAGTACAGGTATCCGATTATGATCCAAATCAATCAAGTGACATTTCAGTATAAGGGCAATCAGGTCCCCGCGCTCAACGAGGTCTCCCTGACCATCGACCGGGGCGATTTCCTGGGAATCATCGGCACCAGCGGCGCGGGTAAGACCACGCTGGCCCTGGCCCTGGCGGGAATTATCCCCCATGAATTTCAGGGAGACTTCTACGGCTCGATTTTGATCGACGGGGAGGACACGGTGGACCATCCTGCCGAATACTTTTGCAGAAAAATCGGCGAGGTCTTTCAGGACATCGACAGCCAGATGGTGGCCTCTGTGGTGGAGGATGAGATCCTGTTCGGTCTGGAGAACTTCGGCATCCCCCATGACGAGATTGGCGAGCGGCTGGATAAGGTCCTGGGGGAGCTTGGCATCCGGAATCTGCGGACCAGGGAAATCTCCAGCCTGTCCGGCGGTCAGAAGCAGAAGGTCGCGATTGCGGCGATCCTGGCCCTGGAACCGGAGATCATTGTCCTGGACGAGCCCACCGGAGAGCTGGACCCGGAGAGCAGCCAGGAGATATTTGAGCTGCTGCGAAAGCTCAACGAGGAAAAAGGCATCACCATTGTGATTATCGAGCAGAAAATCAAGCTGCTCTGTGAGTATGTCAAGCATCTGGTGGTGCTGGACCGGGGCGTCAAGCAGTTTGACGGGCCGCCGCGGGAGGTCATTCAAAATGTCTCGGAGTTCAAGCGGCTCGGCATCAATGTTCCGCCGGTGGCGGAGCTTGCGGAGCGGCTGCGGGAGGACGGCGCCTATCACGGCAGCATCACGCTGACCGTGGAAGAGGCGGAAACGATGATAAGGCAGGTGTATCGGCTTGATACGGTTTGAGCACGTGGGCTTCGGCTATGACCTGGAGGGACAGACCATACACGACCTCTCCTTCCACATTCCCAAGGGGGACCTGGTGGCACTGATCGGCGCCAACGGGGCAGGGAAGAGCACCATCAGCCGGCTGTGCAACGGCCTGCTGCGGCCCTCCTCCGGACACATCTATCTGGACGGCATGGACACGCTGAACACGCCCACCAGTCAGCTTGCAAAAAAGGTGGGCTTTCTGTTCCAGAATCCCGACCGGCAGATCTGTGAGAATACCGTCCGGGAGGAGATCGCGTTCAGCATGAAGGTCCAGGGCTGGCCCCAGGACCGGATCCAGGCCAGAGTCGAGGAGGCCCTTGACACCTTTTCCCTGGACGGCGACTGGTTCCCCTTCAACCGCAGCCGGGGAGAGCGACAGCGCATCGCGCTGGCGGGCGTCCTTGCCTGCGGACCGGAGCTGCTGATCCTGGATGAGCCGACCACGGGTCTGGACTATCTGGAGTGTATTCAGATCATGGACTATGTGACGATGCTGAACCGGGAGCAGGGCGTCACCGTCCTGATGGTCAGCCACGATATGGAGCTGGTGCAGAGCTATGCTCGGCGCGTTCTGGTGCTCAGCGACGGAGAATTGCTGGGGGATGGCCCGGTCAACGAAATTATGAAGGATGAACCGCTGCTGCACCGGGCAAGAGTGCTCCCGGCACAGATCCCTGCGCTGGCCCTGAGATTCGGGACACGATTCCGGGAGGTATACACGGTGCAGGAGATGTATCAGGCGCTGAAGGAAATGGAGGGCCGGCATGAATCTGCTTAACTACGTTCCCGGCAACAGCTTTCTGCACCGGCTCAACCCCATCACCAAGCTGGCCGGGGCCTTTCTCTACGGCGTGGCCTGTATTCTCTGCAACAACATTCTGGCGGAGATCGTTTTCATCCTGCTGATGATCGGGATCGCCTCCACTGCGGGACTGGGGGGCCGGGCGCTGCGTCTGACCAGGAATCTGCTGGTCCTGGGCCTGCTGATGTTTTTGCTCCAGCTCTTTTTCGTTCGCACGGGGGAGCCGCTGATCTCCATCCGCGGATTTGCGCTGATTACCACCGGAGGACTGGTGAGTGCGCTGCTGCTGAGTCTCCGGGTGGTGGCCACCATGCTGCCGCTGATGATTATCTTTGCGATCACCTCCATGAACGACCTCTGCAACGCGCTGGTGAAGCAGGCGCATCTGCCCTACCGCTACGCCTTTATCGTCACCACGGCGTTCCGGTTTGTGCCGCTGTTTGCCACGGAGTTTCACGACATCGAGGACGCGCAGAAGGCCAGAGGCGTGAATTTTGAAACGAAAAACCTCATACGCAAGGTGCAGCTGATTGCGCCTCTTTGTGTGCCGCTGCTGGTTTCCAGCATGAAAAAGGTCAACAGCAGCGCGATCTCTGCGGAGATGCGCGGCTTTGCCCTGCGTACCCGCAAAAGCGGCTATAAGGATTACCCCTTTCACTTGAGGGACGTCCTGGTGCTTCTGGGACTTCTGGCTTTGACAGTGTTTTCCGCGGTGCTTCTGTAGCAGCCGCGGCAAGGATAGGAGGGCTTACAATGGAACATATCGCTTCCCTAAACTACGGGACGGAAACGCTGCAGATCCCCATTCGTGGTGCGGCGTCGGTGGAATATATCGATCCCGACCCCATGTATGAAATTCCCGATCTGGCGGAGGCGTTTCGGGAGGCAGTGACGGAGGGCGTCATCGGCAGCCGGCCGCTCAGGGAGCTGATCGCTCCCACGGACCCTGTGACCATCGTTGTCTCCGACATCACCCGTTCCTGGATGCACCAGGGGGAGGTCCTGACGCTGCTGGGACATTATCTCCACGAGGAGATGGGGGTCCCGCTGGAGCAGATCACGGTGCTGGTGGCCCTGGGGACCCACCGCCCCTCCACGCCGGAGGAGCAGCGTATTATTGCCGGGGACTACCTGTATGAGAACAGCACGGTGATAGACCACGACTGCGACGGCGACTGCGTTCCGGTGGGGGAGACCAGCCGCGGGACCCATGTGAAAATCAACCCGCTGGCTGTGGGCCGGAAGGTCATCGTGGTGGGCGGGACCGTCCACCATATGATGGCGGGCTTCGGCGGAGGACGGAAGAACATCCTCCCCGGCATCGCCAGCCGCGATACCATCCGGGAGAACCACTGCCGCGCTCTGGACCCTATGCGTCCCCACAGCGACGACCGCGTCGGCTGCGGACTGCTGGAGGAGAACCCCATCCACGAGGATATGGACGAGGCGGCCCGGCTGGTGGACGTGACGTTCAGCATCAATATCGTCGTGGCTGCCAGCGGCAAGCACAGCGGCCTGTTCTGCGGCGCGCTCCACGAGGCGTGGCTGGAGAGCTGTAAGTATCAGCGTAAGTGCTATGAAAAATGGATTGACCATGAGGCCGATGTGGTGATCGTGTCCAGCGGCGGCGCGCCCAAGGATATGAATCTCTATCAGGGCTGCAAGGGAATGCTCAACGGGATGCGCGCCGTCAAGCCCGGCGGCGAGCTGATCTGGCTCTGCAAGTGTCCGGAGGGCTGCGGCGCGCCGGATTACACCGCATGGCTCCAGCCGCTGAAGGAGGGACGTCTGGACGAGGCCCTCCGCGCAGCCTTCACCATCGGCGGCTTTATCTTCTATCTGACGGTGGAAACCCTGCAAAAGGCCCACTGCCGAATTCTGACCACCATCGACAACGAAACGGCCCGTCCCATGGGGATGGAGGCGTATACCTCCCTGGATGCGCTCCTGGAGGGAATGGACTTCACCGGGAAAAGCGTGTATGTAATCCCCTACGGCGGCAGCGTCGTTCCCATGCTGGAGGGACGGGACAGCACCGTTTCCTGATCCTGTTTTTGTCCGGAAACCGTATAAAAGGGAGGCACTTTCTTGTCACGGCAAAACGATTTTTCCAAGGGCAGTATTCCACGGACCATCACCCGACTGTCGATCCCCATGATCGCGGCCATGATGGTCAATGCGCTTTACTCCGTGGTGGACCGGGTCTATATCGGCCATCTGGCGGATGTGGGCCAGACGGCGCTGACGGGCATCGGGCTGTGCTATCCCATCACCATGTCCATCGCGGCCTTTTCCTACCTGGTGGGCAACGGCGGCGGACCGCTGACGTCCATCCTGCGGGGCGCCAAAGACGACGAGGGCGCGGAACGGGTCATTGGCAACAGCATCACGCTTCTGACGCTGTTCGGCATTGTTGTGCCGCTGGTCTGCTTTCTGGTGAAGCGGCCCATCCTGTATCTCTTTGGGGCCAGCGACGCCACCTATCCCTACGCCAGCGAGTATATCAGCATCTATCTCATGGGCTCTCTGTCGGTGATGATGACGCTGGGGCTCAATCCCTTCCTCAACGCCCAGGGCTTTACCAGGACCGGCATGATGACGGTGCTCATCGGCGCGGTGTGCAATATCGCGCTGGACCCGTTGTTCATCTTTGTGCTGGATATGAAGGTGGCCGGGGCCGCCGTGGCCACGGTGATCTCTCAGACCGTTTCCGCCGTCTGGATCATTCTGTTCCTCCGTGGAAAAAAGAACCTGGTGCGGGTCCATACCAAAAACCTCCGGCTGGACCGCCGGGTGTCCACGCGCATTATGACCCTGGGATTTTCCGGGTTTATTATGAACATCACCGAGGCGGCCATCTCCGCAGTGTTCAACGCCAGTCTGAGTCTGTTTGGCGGCGACATCTATGTGACCGTTATGACCGTGGCCACATCGGTGAGCCAGATCGTCATCATGCCCATGAGCGGTTTTTCCCAGGGCGCCCAGCCTGTGACGGGCTATAACTTCGGCGCCAGGGAGTATGGCCGGGTAAAGCAGTGCTTCTGGTTCCTGGTAAAGGCCTGCTCGTGCTATGCGGTGCTGGCCTGGCTGGTGCTGATGCTGTTTCCCGTGCAGCTCATTCGGATTTTCAACAGCGATCCCGTCCTGCTGGAGACAGCGGTCCCTATGTTCCGCATTTTCTACTGCATGAACTTTATCATGTGTTTACAGATGTCCGCGCAGAACACCTTTGTCGCCATGGGCGAGGGGAAAAAGGCCACGTTCTTTGCGCTGTACCGCAAGGTCCTGCTGCTGATCCCCTTGACGCTGATCCTGCCAAGAGTGGGCTTCGGCATTGCCGGCGTGTTCGCGGCGGAGCCTGTGGCGGATACCATCTCCGCCTTGACCTGCTTCACCACCTTTATGCTGACGGCGTATCGGAAGCTGGGAAAGGCCGGGGAACCCGGATGAAACGCTGCGGGTTCTCTAAAACACTCATACGCTTCTGCTTCAAAAACAAGGCGCTGGCGGAGCTTATGGCGGATTTCCTGTAGACAGGCCGGCGCGGAGAGAGGGATACCATGCAATTCTATTTGGCAGGGAACAGCGGCAAGGATCGCCGGCTGCAGTTTACATCCCGTGTGGCGGCATATATTGAGGAGCGCGGCTCCTCCGCCCGGATCCTGGAGGCAACTCAGGACAGCTTTGGGAACTACCACTTCCTTTTTCCGGTGCAGGAGGAGGCGATTGTGCTGGTGCTGGGCGGCGACGGCACCATGCTCCAGTGCGCCAACGACCTGGATCTGGAGGGGCTTCGCTATCCCATGCTGGGCATCAACCTGGGAACTCTGGGCTTTCTGGCCCAGGTGGAACGGGAGCAGGCGTTTGCCGCAGTGGACGCATTGCTGGCGGGACGCTATACGCTGGAGCCCTATCCGCTCCTGACGGCGCAGCTCCACAACGACCGGGTGGACTTCTGCCAGCAGGCGTTCAATGACGTGGTCGTGGGCCGCCAGGGGTTTGCGCGGGTGGTGGCGCTGACGGTGTCCATTGACGGCGCGCTTGCCTATCAGGCCATGTGCGACGGGATCCTGGTGTCCACGGCTTTGGGTTCCACGGCCTATAACGTGTCCCTGGGCGGACCGGTGGTGCCGCCGGGGACCCCGGTGCTGGTGGTGACGCCGGTTGCGCCGCATCTGCCGGGCCTCCGGCCCATCATCGTGCCGGACACGGCGGAGATCGCCATAGAGATGGGCGGCGGCAAGGGGACAAGGACCAGAGAGGGCCTTGTGACCTGCGACGGCCGCAGCAACGGCGTCTGGCTGGAGGCCGGGGACACCGTGGTAATCCGAAAGCACACCGGCGGCGGGAACCTGATACGGCTCCGGGAGCCTGGCCGGGATTTCTTCAGCGTATTCCGGGAGAAGCTGCTGACCATGCGGTGAGCGGCGCGTTTGCGCCTTTTG
>CAZBOR010000099.1:3660-7145 GCA_964493585.1 uncultured Oscillospiraceae bacterium | reverse complement strand
TCTAAAATTTCGCAATGCAAACAGAGAAAAGTCGAACGATTCAGCGCTCCCCGGTCATATATTCATCATAGGTACTCTGATAGACGGCCAGCACATCCTGCATTCCCAGATCGTCCATATCCGCCAGATAGGCGTTCCAGCTTTCGTCATTGAGTTCCTCCGCGCCGGTCATAAATTTCAGAATCTGCTCAGAGGCGCCGGATATGATGTCTGTGACCCGATTGCTGACGGAATCCTGATCGTCTGTGGACAAGGCAGCGCCCTTGGGATAGACATTTTCGGAGGTGCCGACAGGCGCCCAGGTCTCCATAGCCGCGATCGCCTCGTCGTCGTAGCAGGCCCAGAGGGACGCCGCCTGACTGTAGCCGGGGCAGACCTGTACACAGGTGTAATAGTTCAGCGCGTTGTTCATGGTCATGCCCAGTTCATTGTCGGTAATCAGCTCCGTGTAGCTGACCGTTCCGTCCGCATTCAGGGTGTAGGTGTCGCCCTCCACGCCGAAGTTGTAGAGCATAGAGCCTTCGTCCGTGAAGAAATAGTTGAAGAACTGCAGGACCAGCTCCGGCTTTTCGCAGGTGGTGGTGATGCTGAAGCCGGCGCCCCGGCCGCCGGCCAGAACGTCCTCCTCCACGAAGGTGTTGACGTCCCCTTCCTCCTTTACCACGGTAGGAACGGCCACCTGAGCAAAGTTCGGGTCATCCGTGTAGGCGTAGATGTTGCCCATGCCATCGGCCATGGAGTTCCAGAAGGCCATATCGCCGCTGCCCACCAGACCGTTGAACACATCCGGGAACAGCATGGAGGTATAGAAATCCGGGTGGATGATGCCGTCGGCGTACAGCTGAGCAAACCACTCCACATACTCCCGGTAACCATCGGATACATAGCCACTCTGAACGATGCCATCCTCGATAAAGACCGCCAGATCGGAGCCGCTCAGAGATGCCAGCTCCGTGTCAAAAGCGCCCACAAATTCCAGCACACCGTTGGAATCGCACTTGACCGTATAGCTGCAATCATAGGCGTTTTTGAAGGTGTAGAGCACATTGGTCAGCTCCTCCAGCGTGGTGGGGACCTCCAGCTCCTGAGCCTCCAGCCAGTCGGCGCGGGTCATTTCGCCGGAATCGGTGAATACCTGATCCTTGATGCTGTAGATGCCCAGGATCCTGCCATCCACTGTCACATTCTGGATGGACGCCTCGTTGGTGCTGTAGAGCTTGTTGTAGTAGTTGGGGCAGTTGTCATACACCAGATCGGTCAGGTCCATAATGACCTCATCCGCATAGGCCTGTGTAGTGCCGCCGGAATAGTACTGGTCACAGCTGATGACGTCGGCCCAGTCGCCGGAGGCCACCATCAGGCTGTACTGCTCCGCCATGACCGTATCGCTGACCTCAATAAACTGCATATCGATTCCGGTCGCCGCCTCCACAGACTCGTCGATGTAGGAACCGTTATAGGTGGGCAGCACAGAGATGATGCCCTGCCCCAGCTGCTGATAGAACGTGATCGCGTTGTCGTCAGGCGACAGCGGATATGTAATGTTTTCCGGAGCCTGCTCAAATGCAGGTTCCTCGATAGCTTCCGCCGCTTCGGGTCCTTCCACGGAAGAAATTTCCTCTTCCGCGGAAGCTTCGGAGCCATCGAGGGCTTCCGGTTCGGCTTCCGGCTCCTCCGCTGCTTCAGCCTGAGCCTCCGAAACGACGCTTTCGTCAACAGGCTCTTCGCTGGCGGCAGTCCCTCCGCACGCAGCGAACAAGCCGACCAGCAACGCCAGTACGATCAGAATAGATATTTGTTTTTTCATGGTTTCACACTCCATTTCCAGGCTCTGAACCTTATCCCTTTGTCACTTCGCAAATCCAGATCATAAACCCTTCGGTGTCGTCATCGGCGCAGTGTCCGCCATCCCAGACCAGCCGGGCGGAGACATTCTTGCCGTTTGCCGCCAGAGCGGTAGCCATGTTGGTAATCACCGGCAGGGAGGTGTCTTTGTCGCAGGCGCCATGGCGAATCCACCAGTTGGGAGCGCAGCCGGGGTTCTTACCCCGAATGAAATACATGGGATTCATCATATGGATGATGACCTTCAGCTCCTCGGAAAGCTCCGTCTCCGTCTCGCTTGGGTCATGGCGCAGGCTGTAGGTGGTGAAGTGGCGGGCATTTTCGGTCTCTGTGCCGAACAGAACAGGCTCCGCCATTTTCTTACCGAAATCGTCAAACGCCGGCAGGCCCTTCATCCGTCCGCAGTGCTTGACAAAGTCCTCGAAGGTGAACTGCGCGGAATGGCCGTCAAAGGTAAACCAGGGATGCTCTTTCAGATAGGCTTCCTTCTGCTCCTCTGTGGACTCCCCAAAGGCCTTGTTCGCCGAGGGGATCAGAAACACCTTGGTGATGTAGTCCGCCAGGTTCTCGCCGGTGACAGGACCGTAGCCCTCCATCCCCTCCAGCTTCAGCTCGTCCTGATACCGGAGAAATTCCGCCGCAAGCTCCTGAGACAGGGCCTGATCCACCAGGCCGGCGGGGATAAAGCCCATGGGGCCGCCCTCGTTGCCGGCAGAGGGGATCTTGCCGTATTCCCACTCGTAGGCGCCGTCGGCGTGCTCCAGATCGGTGATGGCGCTGTAGGAGGCGCTGCCGCAGATGTCGTCCCGCTCCTCCGCCGCACCGATGGCCTTCAGATATGGCTCATACAGGTCGCTGTTGCCGGAGGCTGCCAGCAGACAGGAAAGCGCGCCGCCGGCGCTGCCGCCAGTGGAGAATATCTTTTCAGGGTCTCCGGGCATGACATTCCTGTTATGACGGAGATACCGCACCGCCGCCTTCAGATCCACCATGGCAGCGGGAGCCTTTCCGTAGTAACGTCCATCGGGGAACTGGTTATCTCTGCCGCGGCAGCCGGGCTGCACCACCACAAAGCCATAGGCCAGAGCCAGCGCCTTGTTGTCGCCCACACCGGCCTCGCCGCCAAGGCCCAGATAGCCGCCGCCGTTGGCCTTATTGGGTCCGCCGGGACCTCCTGGTCCACCGGGACCGCCGGGACCGCCGGGACCGCCGGGTCCACCTGGGCCGCCGGGAGGTCCTCCGGGGAATCCGCCGCCGCGATTCCGACTGGACATATAGCCGCCCACGCCGATCACAAAGAAAATGGGTGCATCGGCGGCGTCATAGGGCTCCCCGTTCAAAGCAACGGGTACCCACACGTCCAGGCTCTGGAAATCCACGTCCACGGGCTTCTCCACATACTGGAGATGCTCGTACTTGCGGTAGTCCACCTGAACCGTCCCGTTTCTGGTCTCCACGGTTTTGGAGTCCATCGTAAAATCATTCGCCGGGAACAACAGGATGTCGTTTGTCATTGCTGTTACCTCCATTCCTATAATCGCTCAAAGGATCCCTTCGATCCCTTCAAGCATGGTAAACCTTTCTTCCTCTGCACCGTGGCCACCGTCCCGGACAAGCCGCGCATTGACCGTCATACCGGC
>CAZBOR010000099.1:0-3560 GCA_964493585.1 uncultured Oscillospiraceae bacterium | reverse complement strand
CTATCCGCCGATCTTATCCAGATACCGCTCGTAGGCGCCCTGATAGATTTCCTCCATCCGCTCGCCGCCCATGGAACGGACGGTGTCCTGGAAGTCGGCAAAGGTCTCCTCGGTGAGCTCTGCCTGCCCCATGAGGAACTTCATGATCGTTTCCGAGGCGTAGGTGGTCACATCGGAGGAAATGCCGGCATACTCCTCGTTCTCCGATTCGTTGAGCGACACGCCGTTGGGCAGATTGTAGCTGCCATCCGCGTCGCAGGTCTTGAAGGCGTCGTAGACCGCCCACTCCTCGTCACCGAAGTAGTAGTA
Organism: uncultured Oscillospiraceae bacterium; assembly: GCA_964493585.1. Taxonomy (GTDB): domain Bacteria; phylum Bacillota; class Clostridia; order Oscillospirales; family Oscillospiraceae; genus HGM13006. The sequence goes on along the minus strand of CAZBOR010000099.1, from coordinate 3,251 downwards.
GCCGGCCCGCAGGTCCAGGATACCCGGCATATGCCCGCTGGCGGCGGCGGACACATAGATGTAGCAGGCGTCCATATAGCTCAGTCCGTCAGGGTTGTTGGTGACAAGCTCTGTGTACTGAGGCTCGCCGTTTTCATCATACTCGAAGGAGTGGCCCTCGTCGCCGTAGTTGTACATGAGCTGTCCGGCCTCGGAGAACAGGAAGTTCACCATCATCATGATGCCCTCCGGGTCCTCGCAGGAGGTGGAAATGGCCCAGGTGTCCCGCTGCTTGATGGGCGCATGGGTATCGGTCCAGGAGAAGTGCAGCTCGTCGTCGGGGTTCTGCTTCAGTGCGCCGATGGGATAGATCTCATAGGGCATGGAAGGGTCGGCGTAGGCAGCGATGGTGGCGATGTTGGCAGCGGTGGCGGTATCGGCGCCGCACTCCCCTGCCGCAAACCACTGGTCCGTGGCGCCCATGCCGGCGTTGAAGAAGTCGGTGTAGATGGTGCCGTCGGCATACCAGTCCGCCAGCATCCGCAAATAGGGATAGTAGCTGTCATTCAGATAGGAGTAAACCACTTCGCCGTCGATGACGTTGTAGCCGCCGGCATTGAAGTCGAATCCATAGCTGTACAGAATGTCGTCGGCGTTGTTGTCGCTCATGGAGCTGCCAATGGACATACCGTGAGCGCCGTAGGTCGCCATACAGGTCTGGATATAGTCGTGGAACTCATCATAGGTTTCCGGCGCGTCGATCCCCAGCTCCCGGAGCCAGTCGCCCCGGACCACAATCCCGCCGTTTTCACTTCCGGATTCCTTGTAAATGGTGGAGATGGTGGGAAGGTATCCGTTGTCCGTGACGAGATTGGCCCAGATCTCCTGGTCGCTGTTGAGGTAGTACATATAGTTGGGCGCATATTCCTCCGCCAGATCATAGAGATCAATCACAATGTCGTCGGTGATGGCGGCATCGTAGCCTTTGGAATAGTAGCCGACGCCATAGAGGATGTCCGTATAGTCCTCAGAGGCCACCAGGAGGTTAAACTGCTCGCTGGCTACGTTGTCGCCCACGGTGGTCACATCGAGCTTGACGTTGCAGTATTCCTGCAGCAGCCGCAGATTGTTGATGTCCTCTGCCATATCGCTGACCAGGCCGCTCATAAAGAAGGGCAGCATGGTCCACATGGTGTAGGTACGGGTCTCCTCGAACAGAGGCAGGTCCACCTCCTGGAGCTGAAGCTCCGGCTCTGCGGGGGCTTCCTCCTCCTCCGCAGCGGAGGCATCCGGTGCAGGCTCGGACTCCGCTTCGGGGGCTTCGGCCTCAGGCTCCGCCTCAGGTTCGGCCGTTTCCTCCTGAGGCACGGACGCTTCCGCAGAGGATTCCGCAGACGCGGCAGACGTTCCGCTGCTGCCGCAGGCGCTGAACAGGCTCAGCACGAAGGTCAGGGCCAGCAGGATACACAACAATTTCATTTTCATACAGGTGCTCCTTTCGATTGTATTGGAAATAACCGTTTCCATCATATCGCAGCCACCGCATACAAGCAATTCTGTTTTTTTCGGATTGTATTCCAAGTTGGAATACAATCGCATAGAAATACATTCCATGCAATTCCCCGGAAATCATGCCGGCAGCAGCGCCGGAACAGCGGAGCGTTGGAGATCGTATGAGACGATTTTGTCCCTTCTGGGCGCAAAGCCGTCCGCTAGCTTTACGTGCTGCCGTTTCCAATAAAATGAAGCATTTTAGAGAAGCGATTGCAATATGGACGAAGTGTGATAAAATAGGAATAAACAATCGAAAGGATACCCAGTCAAATGAGATATGTAAAGCAAATTGGAATTCCGGTTTTGTCCATGCTGCTGGTCTGCTTTTATCCCTGTGCTTTTCTGTTCTTCCAGAATGCCGGAGAGGCTCGGTCGAGGGATATGCTGCCCTTTTTCTGCATTTTCCTGCTGACGGCTGCCCTGATCTTCCTGGTGGCGGACCTGATGCTCCGAAACGTGAGCCGCGCAGCCCTGCTGACGGACCTTGCCATGCTGGTGGTCATCCATTTTAACATGATCTGTACCGCCTTGAAAAAGCTGCTGCCGGGGTTCCGGGATATGATGCTCCTGGCGCTGTGCGCGGCGGCGCTGCTTCTGCTGCTGGTGCTGATGATGAAAAAGAAGCCGAATATGACGGTGCTCTGCGGCCTGATTTCCCTGGCCTTCGGAGCGATGCTTCTGATAGGGGGCATTACGGCGGCTCCCGCGCTGATCTCCGCCGCCCGCTATCAGCGGCAGGAACTGCCGGAGGATCTTTCCGGGCAGGTCTTTTCCGGAGAAAAGCGGAACGTCTATTACATGATTTTTGACGAATATCCGGGACCGGAAAGTCTGTCTCGCTATTATGACACGGACAACGAGGCGGTGTTCACGGCATTGGAGCAGCGGGGCTTTTCCGTATCCCGAACCAGCCGGAACCGGGAATCCTGCTGGACTGTGACCCTGATCCCCGATATGCTGAATCTCAACTATGTGACGAACGATCAGGTGGAGATCAACAACCGACTGGAATGGCTGGAGAAGCCGGCCCTCTATCAGCTGTTTTGGAACAATGGCTATGAGGTCAATTTGGTGAACCATGAGGACTTTCTGAACGATGCCGGCTGTAATCTGCTGACCAGAAATCAGACTCAGGAGACCATCTCCGTCTACCTCTACCAGAACAGCATTTTCTGCCTGATCCCCGGCCTCAAAGGGGAGATCGAGGCCAGGGTGCTCCACTCAGGGCCCAACGGAAAGGTGCTGGCCCTGGAGAACGCGTGCAGCGCCATGATCGATTGCTGGGAGGCCGCCCGGAACGGTCCCACGCTGACGGTTTGCTATCTGGCGGCGCCCCACGCCCCCTTCCTGTTCCACCGGGACGGCAGCCTTACGACGCCGGAGGAGTATTACGACTGGCAGCAGCCGGAGCTGTATTTGACCAAGCTCCAGTACATCAGTGAAAAGCTCCTGGAGGCGGTGGACGGGATTCAGAAAAATGACCCGGAGGCGGTGATTATCCTCCAGGGAGACCATGGCGCCAGAACTCCGGGGCATCTGGTCAATGAGTTCGGCGGCCCATGGTTTGACACAGAGGCGGAGATTCCCTATATGGAAAACGTCCTCAACTGCGTTTATGTGCCGGGGCAGACCGTGGATATCCGGGGCGACTCCTGCATCAACAGCCTGAGAAAGACCCTGGATCAGACCTTTGGGCTGTCCCTGGGGACGCTGCCGGA
>CAZBOR010000098.1:0-7167 GCA_964493585.1 uncultured Oscillospiraceae bacterium | reverse complement strand
CCTTTTCTCAGAGCTTCCCGCCGGCCAGGATCTCCAGCACCTTGTGGAGCAAAAGCCGACGGTCATCCCGTATGTACGCCGCCACCACAAACATATCCGCGCCGGGGATGGGGACCGTCCGCACGTTGGCGTCATGGCTCAGCCGGGTGTTCTGGTCCAGCAGGGCGATCCCAATGCCCATTTCCACGCACAGGATCAGGGACTCCAGGCTTCGGGGCTGGCGGACCACCCTCGGAGTAAAGCCCGTCTGCTGGCACTGGCGGATAAACCGCTCATAGCCCACGGGAGACTCCTTGGGAGAGATCACCACGAAGCTTTCGTTGGAAAGCTGGGTCATCTCCAGATGATCCTGATTTGCCAGCGGATGACTGCCGTTGATGGCGATGGCAGGGGGCTGGGGCGCGATGTTCCGGACGCCGAACTCGGCTTCCTGCTCCACGTCAAAGTCCAGGGTGATGATGAAGTCGTAGCGGCCGTTTTTCAGCCCGCTTCGGAGATTGGAAAAGGAGTTCCGTTCCAGCTCCAGCTCCAGATTGGGCATCAGCGTCTGGGCCAGATTGAGCCGGGTCAGCAGCAAGGCGTTGACCTCCTGGCCCTCCAGGATCCCGATGTGAAGATGGGTCTCCTCCCGATGGGCGATCTCCCTGGCCTCCGAAAACAGGGTCTCCAGATGGTCCGGCAGATCCTTCAGATTGTCATAGAGGAGCTGGCCCGCAGGGGTCAGGTGAACGGCCCGTTTGGTCCGTAGAAACAGTGTCAGATCCAGCTCCTGCTCCATCTGGGCGATCTGCTTGGAGACATTGGGCTGGGCCGTATAGAGCCGCCGGGCTGCTTCGGAAAAATTCCCGCATCGGGCGACCTCCACAAAATATCGGATCTTCGTCAGATTCATCCTTCCGCCTCCTGTAATGTTTGTTTTTGTTATTTTAGCATAGTTCCGAAAATGACGCAATCTTTTTTGTGCAAAAGCGCTATAAATTCAAGCGTATTATTCCGTTTGATATATCAAAAGTGCCAATTTGGATATTTCACAAAATGGGATTTCGAGGGTATACTGAAGATGCCAGGAAACATTATGAAAAAAGGAGGCACTTTACTATGAAGGTTCTCGGTATTTCCGCCGGAACGAACGGCGGCAGCAACGACGCCATGTGCAAGGAAGCCCTGATGGGCGCGAAGGAAATGGGCGCGGAGGTGGAGTTTATCAATCTCCACAAGCTGAACCTCAAGCACTGCACCGGCTGTAAGGCCTGCGTCATGAGCCTGTTCTCCGGGCGGGGCAACGCCTGCGTGCTGAAGGACGATTTCCAGTGGCTGGCGGATAAAATGTATGACGCGGACGGCATCGTCTGGGCGGTCCCCATTTTTGAGAAATGCGCCCCCGGCATCTTCCATACCGTCATGGACCGGTTCGGCCCCCGTCTGGACCGGGGCAACGTGATGATCGCGCAAAAGATTGCCGAGCAGGGCGGCAAGCCCATCGACCCCAAATATCTGAAGGAGAAGGTCGTCTCCTTCATGGGCATCGGCGGCTCCGACTGGGCCACCCGCATCCAGTGCGATTTCAACACCCAGGCCATGACGCCCAAGTGGACGGTCATTGACAACGAATGTTTCCCCTGGTCCCTGGACATCATCATGAACGACGAGGCCATCGCCAAGGCCCATCAGATCGGCAAGAACATCGCCGCCGCCGCCAAAAAGGTGGAGGACGGCACCCTGAATGTCCCCCACGGCATTATGGGCGAGGACTACAAGGGACCGGAGGGCGTATGTCCCCACTGCCACAGCAACAACTTCTTCCTCCGGGAGGACGGCGTGGCGATCTGCTGCCTCTGCGGCACCGAGGGCGTTATGAAAAATGTGGACGGCAAGTATGTCTTTGAGTTCGACGAGGAGAAGTGGATCCCCCACGCGCACGATTCCATCTCCGGAAAGTTCATCCACGGCGACGACATCCAGAGCAACGAGGGCAAGGCCCGGGCCGCCATGGCCACAGAGGAGGCCAGGGCCCGGAAGAAGAAGTACGCGGAGTTTATTCAGTCGTCGAAGCCCGAATAAGGAAGCACCTTAAAGCCTTCCCGAAAGCTTCCCCCAAGGGAAGGTCATAGAGAACGTATATGGAAATCGTGAAAGGAGTTACATAGCTATGAAAGCAGTAGCATTATACGGCAAACAGGACGCCCGTATGGTCGAAAAAGAAGTCCCCAAGGCCGGGGCCAATCAGTTGGTGGTAAAGATCAATTATGTCGGTATCTGCGGGACGGACGTGGAATTCTATCAGTCCGGGGCCGTGCCTCCCTTTGTACAGCTCCCCATGGTCCTGGGCCACGAAAACGTGGGTACCGTTGTGGAAGTGGGCGAGGGCGTGACCGATTACAAGGTGGGCGACGTGATCCTCTGCGGGCCTCCGTCTCACTGCGCCGAGGACTGCCCCTCCTGCCGCCAGGGCAAGACCAACATCTGCATCAACGGCTTTCCCCGTACTGCCGGCATCGGCGGTCCCGACGGCGGCTACGCGGAATATCTGCTGGTCCGGGATGTGAAGCACACCATGCTGGTCAAGGTCCCTGAGGGCGTGGACCCCAAGGACGCGGTGCTGTTTGACGTGATCTGCGTGTCCCTCCACGGCGTGCGGAACTCCGCGTTCAAGTTCGGTGACAACGTGGTCGTCTCCGGCACCGGCCCCATCGGTCTGGCCGCCATCCAGTGCCTCAAGGCCGCCGGCGCAAATAAAATCATCGCCCTGGGAACCACCTCCTCCAAGGAGCCCATCATCAGGGCCTATGGCGCGGACTATTTCATCAATTCCAGGGAATGCCCCGATCTGGCCGCAGAGATCCAGAAGATTCTCGGCTCCCCCGTGGGCGCGGACGTGGTCTACGAGTGCGCGGGCAACATGACCTCCCTGTCGAACTGCGTCTATCAGTGTGTGAAGCCCGGCGGACAGGTCGCGGTCATCGGCACCATTCAGGAACCCATGACGGCCCTGGTACCCGGCCAGTTCTCCATCCATGAGCCGAACTTCCAGTTCTCCTTCACCTATACCGAGGAGGATGTGAAAATCTACCTCGACATGGTGGCCTCCGGCAAGATGAGCTTCCCCGGCATGGTCACCGACATCATCTCTCTGGACGACGCGGTGGAAAAGGGCCTGGATCGCAAGGACCGCAAGGGAATGCTGAAAATTCTCATCGACCCGCAGCGGTAATGCCGTCATTCCGAGCTGGCGTGGGGATCCGTAGCTTCCCCGCTTGCGGGGAAAGACGGATCGCCGCACCGCCTGTCGGACGGCCAAAATGACTTCCTATATGAAACGGAGGAATCCACATGAACAACTATCCCTACAGCTTAACGCCCACCCGTATCGGCGGCGTGCTGCTGAAAAACCGCATCATCTCCGCTCCCTCCACCATGCACTCCCTTTCCAATGGAGAGCTGTACCCGTCGGAGGACGCGATCTCCTTCTTTGAGTCGCGGGCCAGAGCGGGAGTCGGCATGGTCACAGTGGCCGGTCTGAAAACCGGCAAGGACGTCACCGACGACGGCCAGAACACCGCCTGGGACGTCAACCAGCCCAACCACCGGAACAAGCTGATGGAGCTGGTGGAGCGGGTCCACTTCTACGGGGCCAAAATCTCCATGGAACTGATCGGCATTTTCCCCGATGGCTACACCGTTTCCGACGGCTGCTCCATCATGGGCTGGGCCGAAGGCCATGAGATCACCAGAGAGGCCATGGAGGCGTTTAAGGAGGAATGGGCGCAGGCGGCCGCCGATCTGGTGGACTGCGGCTTCGATGCGATCCTCATCCACTCCGGCCACAGCGTTCCTCTGGCGCAGTTCCTGTCGCCCCTGACCAACAAGCGCACCGACGAATACGGCGGCTCCACGGAAAACCGCTGCCGGTATCTCATCGAAATCCTCGACGCCATTCGGGCCAGAGTGGGGAAAAAGCTGCTGATCGAGGTCCGCATCTCCGGCACGGAGTTTGAGGAGGGCGGCATTGATATTGAAGAGGGCATCCGCATCGGCGAGCTGATCCAGGATCATCTGGATATTCTCCAGGTCTCCGCCGGTATGCACAACCCCAAGTGGATGACCTGGGTGCATCCCTGCGGCTTCCGGCCCCCCATGCCCAATGTGGAGGTTGCCGAGGCGTTCAAGAAATCCGGCAGGATCCATGTTCCCATTGTGACGCTGGGTGCGGTGGATTCTCTGGACAGCGCCGAGGAAATACTCCGGGAGGGCAAGGCGGATCTGGTCACCATGGCCCGGAGCCTGATTGCCGACCCGGACCTGATCCACAAGGCCCTGGCGGGCCGCGGCGAGGACGTGATCCCCTGCATCAAGTGTATGCGCTGCCACGACTCCACGGTCTACGGCCATCACTTCCTCTGCGCCGTCAACCCGGAGGCGGGCATGGACGGGTATCTTGACAAGCTGGTGAAGGAACCCGGCCCCGCCAAGAAGGTTGCCATTATCGGCGGCGGCCCTGCGGGCATGAAGGCCGCCTGCGTGGCCAGCGACCGGGGCCATCAGGTCACGCTGTTTGAGGCCAAGGACCACCTGGGCGGCGCCATTGTCTTTGCGGATTATGTGTCCTTCAAATACCCCCTGGCGGGCTATAAGAAATGGCTGATCGCCCAGGTGGAAAAGCGGCCCATCGAGGTGAAGCTGGACACGAAAGCCACGCCGGACATGGTCGCGGGCTATGACGCGGTGATCGTGGCCATCGGCGCGGAGCCGCTGATCCTGCCGGTTCCCGGTGTGGAGCACGCAATCCCCGCCACCACCGTCTATGGAAATGAGGAGCGCCTTGGGGACGCTGTGATCGTCATCGGCGGCGGTCAGGTGGGCTGTGAAACGGCGCTGCATCTGGCGAAGCTGGGCAAGCGGGCTACGGTTCTGGAAATGCAGTCCGCACTGGCTCCCGACGCCTCCAAGACCCATCGGGACGAGCTGATGGTGGAGATCGGAAACGAGCCAAACTTCAGGACCCTCTGCGGCGCGCGCTGTGTTTCCGTAACGGAGACCTCCGTCACCTACGAGAAGGACGGAAAGACCGAGACCGTTACCGCAGACCAGGTGATCCTGGCGGCCGGCATGAAGGCCAGGACCCAGGATGCCGACAGCTTTATCGGCGCCGCTCCGGAATTTGCGGAGATCGGCGACTGCGTCCGGGCCAGAACGGTGGAGCAGGCCACCAAGGAGGCCTATTACGCCGCAGTGAATCTCTGAATGTAAGGACCAATGAGAATTTCCGGAGGGAGAAACCCTCCCTCCGGCAGAAAAAAGGAGAAAAATCGTTATGGATACAAAGAAACAGCAAAAGGACATCTCCCTGACCAGCGCCAATTTCGGCGTCAAGGGCTGGGGTATCCTGATTTTGACGTTCCTCTGCATTTTCCTGGATTCCTCCCTCATCAACGACTCTCTGAATGTCGTCATTGACGTATTCGCCGGACAGCACCAGTGGAACAGCAATATGCTCTACGGCTTCTCCACGGTCACGGCCTGGATCGCCGTAGCCGGCGCGGCCATGTGGGGCGTGCTCTCCAGCAAGATCTCCATCCGCTGGAGCTGGGCCATTTCCCTGCTCATCACCGGCATCGCCTGCCTGTTCTGGGGCCGGGCCTCCTCTCCGGCGGTCTACTTCATCTGTCTGGCGGTGGCTTCTGTCGGCGGCATGGGCTTCTGCTACATCTGCTCTCTGAACGTGATCTCCAACTGGTTCCCCCGGAAAAAGGGCATGGCCATGGGCTGGGTCACCATCGGCTTCCCCCTGTCTGCCGCAGTGACCTCCAACTTTGTGGGGACTCTGGTGGGAAAGGGCGGCCTGAATCAGGTCTATACCGTGTATGCGGTTGCCTCCTTCGTGCTGTGTGTGCTGGTGGCGGTCTTTGTGCGGGATTATCCGGAGCAGGCCGGCGCCTTCCCCGACAACAACCACAAATTTGACAGCGAAGAGGCCAAAAAGGAGTTGGCCCTGGGCCTGGAGTACATGAAAACCTCTCCCTGGAGCCCCAAGAAGCTCTTTTCCACCGGCAAGGTTTGGCTGATTGCGATTTCCCTTGGCGTGATGGAGCTGCTCTCCCTGGGAATCATGACGAATTTCGTTCCCCGGATGGTACAGGCCGGCTATGTACTCGACGGCGGCCCCGCCCCCATCGTGTTTATGATGCTGGGCATCGCCGGAATCCTGGCCTGTGTCGGCTCCGTGGGCTGCGGCGTTCTGGACGCCAAGCTGGGGCCCAAGAAGGCCATTCAGATCACCATGGTGGTGGCGATCGTTGCCATTATTCTGAACCTGATCCCCACCACGGCTACGAAATTCGCCTCGCTGCCGTTCCTGGCGATCATGTTGGGCGGCGCGGCCAACTATCTCGTCTCTCTGACCAACACCATTTGGGGCCGCTACGACTTCCCCATGGCCTATAAGGTCCTCAAGCCCATGGTCGCGGCCATTGGCGCTCTGGGGGTCTCCATTGTGGGCATCCTGGGCCGGACCTTCAGCTACGCGGTCAGCTACGGCGTGCTGGCGGTTCTGACGGTGATCGCCCTGATCCTGGTCAGCATGGTGGACGATTCCATGATTGGCCGAAATTAACCGGATTCCTTCCTTTCACATCCCCCTAAACGGCCCGGCGTATCCAGGTGAACCTGATACGCCGGGCCAAACACTGCGATCCGGAAGGCTTCTTTTCCTGCCTGCGCGGAGCCCTGGAGACGATCAGCGGAGATCAAAATTGAAAAAAAGCAAAAATGTCTGTCATATCCTCTTTACAATCGCGAGGGAAGTGCGTATAATCATGCTGATTAGAAATTCCGGGAGTGACAAACCATGACAAAATGGATCGCAAAGATCAATGAAAACGATGACGCCTATGGGGAGGAGATCCTGATGGGGATCGCCGGCGGCGAGACAGGCTTTGAGATCATCCTCAGCAACGAGGATGATTCCGGCGTGATGCCGGGCTACACCGAGGAGGAGGCCAGGGAAAACCTGGAGGACTACTACGGGTACTATGAAACCTTCGCCTGGCTGGAGGAGGAGTAATACGATCCCCTGATTCATTTCTTTCATCATGTCTCCCGTAAAGCCGTTTCGGGCTTTAACGGGGAGCCGTTTGGCCAAGGGCGGGATCCATTCCCGCCCTTGCGCTT
>CAZBOR010000097.1:0-7232 GCA_964493585.1 uncultured Oscillospiraceae bacterium | reverse complement strand
GGGCCTCGGCGGACAGGGGAACGTGGATGGCCATCTGGTCGCCGTCGAAGTCCGCGTTGAAGGCGGTACACACCAGGGGGTGCAGCTTCATGGCGCGGCCCTCCACCAGCACCGGCTCAAAGGCCTGGATGCCCAGACGGTGCAGCGTAGGCGCACGGTTGAGCATGACGGGACGGTCCTTGATGACGTATTCCAGCGCATCCCAGACCTCCGGCTTGCCCTTGTCGATCATCTTCTTGGCGGACTTGATGTTGTTGGCGACGCCATCGGACACCAGCTTTTTCATAATAAAGGGCCGGAACAGCTCCAGAGCCATCTCCTTGGGGACACCGCACTGATAGAGCTTGAGCTCAGGTCCCACCACAATGACGGAGCGGCCGGAGTAGTCCACGCGCTTGCCCAGAAGGTTCTGGCGGAAACGGCCCTGCTTGCCCTTGAGCATATCGGAGAGGGACTTCAGCGCCCGGTTGTTGGCCCCGGTGACGGCGCGGCCGCGGCGGCCGTTGTCGATGAGGGCGTCCACCGCCTCCTGGAGCATCCGCTTCTCGTTGCGGATGATGATGTCTGGCGCGGAGAGCTGCATCAGACGCTTGAGGCGGTTGTTGCGGTTGATGACCCGGCGGTACAGATCGTTGAGGTCCGAGGTGGCGAAGCGTCCGCCGTCCAGCTGGACCATGGGCCGGATCTCCGGCGGGATTACGGGCAGCACATTCAAAATCATCCACGCGGGATTGTTCCCGGACTGGCGGAAGGCCTCCACGACCTCCAGCCGCTTGATGATACGCAGCTTCTTCTGGCCGGAGGACTTTTTGAGGTCCGCCCGCAGCTCTGCGGACAGCTCATCCAGATCCAGCTCCGCCAGCAGCTCCTGGATGGCCTCTGCGCCCATGCCGGCCTTGAAGTCATCCTCATATTTCTCCCGCATATCGCGGTATTCCTTCTCCGAGAGGATCTGATATTTTGTCAGCGGGCAGTCGCCGGGGTCCACCACAATGTAGGAGGCGAAGTACAGTACCTTCTCCAGCACGCGGGGGCTCAGGTCCAGGATCAGGCCCATGCGGGAGGGAATGCCCTTGAAATACCAGATGTGGGACACCGGCGCGGCCAGCTCGATGTGGCCCATGCGCTCCCGGCGGACCTCCTTCTTTGTGACCTCCACGCCGCAGCGGTCGCATATCTTGCCCTTATAGCGTATCTTCTTATATTTCCCGCAGTGGCACTCCCAGTCCTTGGTGGGTCCGAAAATCTTTTCGCAGAACAGGCCGTCCCGTTCGGGCTTGAGGGTGCGGTAGTTGATGGTCTCCGGTTTTTTCACTTCGCCGTAGGACCACGAACGAATCATCTCCGGGGAAGCCATACCGATCTTAACGGCATCAAACGTAGCGTTGCTCATGACTTACCTCCCCCTTTCTTAAAAGTCATCCTCACTGGTCTCATAACCAGTGTCGCTGTATTCCGTGCTGGTGACAAAATCCTCGATGGCGCTGACCACCGCGTCGCCGTTCTCATCCTCGATGGCGTAGCCCTCGGCATTGATGGTGTCGTCGTCGTCCACCACATAGTCCTGCTTGGAATCGGCGCTGTAGACGGTGGCGTCGTCCTCGTCCTCGTATTTCAGCTCGATCTCGTCGCCGTTCCGGTCCAGCACCCGGATGTCCAGGCACAGGGACTGCAGCTCCTTCACCAGGACCTTGAAGGACTCCGGCACACCGGGCTTCGGCACGTTGTGGCCCTTCACGATGGCCTCGTAGGTCTTGACACGACCCGTCACGTCGTCGGACTTGACGGTGAGGATCTCCTGGAGGGTATAGGCCGCGCCGTAGGCCTCCAGCGCCCAGACCTCCATTTCGCCGAAGCGCTGTCCGCCGAACTGGGCCTTGCCGCCCAGCGGCTGCTGGGTCACAAGGCTGTAGGGGCCGGTGGACCGGGCGTGGATCTTGTCGTCCACCAGATGGTGGAGCTTTAAGAAGTATACATAGCCCACGGTGACGCGGTTGTCAAATTTCTCACCGGTGCGGCCGTCGTACAGGTCGCTCTTGCCGTCCTCGTCCAGACCGGCCAGCTTCAGCGAGGCGGTGATGTCCTTCTCGTTGGCGCCGTCGAACACGGGGGTGGCGATCTTCCAGCCCAGGGCATGGGCCGCGTAGCCAAGGTGGACGTCCAGCACCTGGCCGATGTTCATACGGGACGGCACGCCCAGAGGGTTGAGCACGATGTCCAGCGGCGTGCCGTCGGGCATGAAGGGCATATCCTCCTCCGGCAGCACACGGGAAACGACGCCCTTGTTGCCGTGGCGGCCGGCCATCTTGTCGCCCACGGAGATCTTCCGCTTCTGGGCGATGTAGACCCGGACCACCATGTTGACGCCGGGACTCATCTCGTCGCCGTTGGCTCTGGAAAAGCGCTTCACGTCCACCACAATGCCGCTCTCGCCGTGGGGAACCTTCAGAGAGGTGTCGCGGACCTCTCTGGCCTTTTCGCCAAAGATGGCCCGGAGCAGGCGCTCCTCGGCGGTGAGCTCCGTCTCGCCCTTGGGCGTGACCTTGCCCACCAGATAGTCGCCGGAGGTGACCTCGGCGCCGATGCGGATCACGCCGTTTTCATCCAGATCCTTGAGCGTGTCGTCGCCCACATTGGGGATGTCGCGGGTAATCTCCTCCGGCCCCAGCTTGGTGTCGCGGGACTCGGTCTCATGCTCCTCGATATGGATGGAGGTGAACACGTCCTCCCGGACCAGCCGCTCGTTGAGGAGTATGGCGTCCTCGTAGTTGTAGCCCTCCCAGCTCATAAAGCCGATGAGCACGTTCTTGCCCAGGGAGATCTCGCCGTTGGAGCAGCTGGGGCCGTCGGCAATCACCTCGCCCTTGGAGATGCGGTCCCCGGCGGAGACATTGGGCCGCTGGTTGATGCAGGTTCCCTGGTTGCTGCGGGCAAATTTGGTAAGCTTATAGTTGGCGGTCTCGCCGCTGTCGTAGCGGACCGCAATATCCGTGGCGCTGACCCGCGTGACCACGCCGTCGTCCTGGGCCACCACGCAGACCTCGGAGTCCACGGCGGACTGGTGCTCGATGCCCGTGGCCACGATGGGGGCCTCCGTGACCATCAGCGGTACCGCCTGACGCTGCATATTGGCGCCCATCAGGGCGCGGTTCGCGTCGTCGTTCTCCAGGAAGGGGATAAAGGAGGTCGCCACAGAAACCATCATTCTGGGGGACACGTCCATGTAGTCGATCATGTCCCGGTCCACCTCAATGATGTCGTCCCGATAGCGGCAGGTGACACGGGCGTTGACGAAATGGCCCTCCTCGTCCAGCGGCTCCGTGGCCTGGCAGACGTAGGCTTCGCTCTCGATGTCGGCGGTCAGATACAGGACCTCGTCCGTGACCGTGTGGGTCTCCTTGTTGACCTTGCGATAGGGCGCAGTCAGGAACCCGTACTCGTTGACCTCGGCATAGGAGGCCAAATAGGAGATCAGGCCGATGTTGGGGCCCTCAGGGCTTTCAATGGGGCAAAGCCGGCCATAGTGGCTGTAGTGTACGTCGCGCACGTCAAAGGAGGCGCGCTCCCGGCTCAGACCGCCGGGGCCAAGGGCCGAGATACGGCGCTTGTGGGTCAGCTCCGCCAGAGGGTTGTTCTGGTCCATGAACTGGCTCAGGGGCGAGGAGCCGAAGAACTCCTTGATGACCGCCGTGACGGGCCGGATATTGATTAGAGACTGGGGCGTCACCAGATCCAGGTCCTGGGTGGTCATGCGCTCCCGCACCACCCGCTCCAGGCGGCTGAAGCCCACCCGGAACTGGTTTTGCAGCAGCTCTCCCACGCAGCGGAGCCGCCGGTTCCCCAGATGGTCGATGTCGTCGGTGGTACCCAGGCCGGCGGCCAGGGTCAGCAGATAGTTGATGGAGGCCAGAATGTCGTCCCTGGTAATGTGCTTCGGCACCAGGTCATAGGCCCGCTCCCGGCAGGCGTTCTTCAGCTCCTCGCCGGAATAGCCTGTCAGCAGCTCCTGGAGCACCCGGAAGTCCACCCACTCCTGTACGCCGACCTCCTTGGGGTCGAAGTCCACAAAGGGGTGCATATCCACCATGTGGTTGGAGAAGATGCGGACCTCCCGCTCTCCCACCTGGACGGTGGCCTCGTTGACGCCTCTGGCCTGAAGCTCCTGGGCCTGGGCCTTGGAGATCACGTCGCCGGGCATCGCCAGAATTTCTCCGGTCAGCGGGTCGGCGATGGGCTGCGCCAGGGTCTGGTTTGCCAGACGGTCGGCGAGCTGGAGCTTCTTGGTGAACTTATAGCGGCCCACCCGGCTCACGTCATAGCGGCGGGCGTCGAAGAACAGGGACTCCAGATAGCTCTCGGCGTTTTCCACCGTGGGCGGCTCGCCGGGACGGAGCTTCTTGTAGATCTCCAGGAGGCTCTCCGCCTTGGTCTTGCAGGGGTCCTTTTCTATGGTGGTCTTTAGGAAGGGGTCGTCCCCGTACATCTCCAATATCTGCCCGTCGGACTCCACGCCCAGGGCCCGGATCAGGCAGGTGATGGGCAGCTTGCGGTTTTTGTCGATCCGGACGTAGAACACCCGGCTCAGATCCGTCTCGTACTCCAGCCATGCGCCGCGATAGGGGATCACGGTGGCGGTATACACATGGTTGTCCGCCTTGTCCGCGGTGTCGCCATAGTACATACCGGGGCTTCTCACAATCTGGGAGACAATGACGCGCTCCGCGCCGTTGATGATAAAGGTGCCGCCCTGGGTCATCAGCGGGAAATCCCCCATGAAAATCTCCTGCTCCTTGATCTCGCCGGTCTCCTTGTTGAGAAGGCGCACCCGGACCTTGATGGGCTTTGCATAGGTGGCATCCCGCTCGCGACACTCGTCCACGGTGTACTTGGGCGGGTCATTCATGGTATAGTCCAGGAAGCTCAGCTCCAGATTGCCGGTGTAATCGACAATCGTGCCTGCGTCCCGAAAGACCTCCTGGAGCCCCGTCTTGAGGAAGTTGTCATAGGATTCCTTCTGGATGCGTAGCATATTTGGCATCTTGAGGATCTCATCATGCTTCTGATAAGACTTTCTGAGGGTCTTGCCGTAGTATACGTCTTTCACCATCGCCATTGGAACATCACACGACCTTTCTTGCCCGGATAACCGGGGAAACCGCCGGACATTATGATACGCCCGGCAAAGTTGTAACATTTTCGGGATGCCTATTGATTCCGCGCCCCCGCTGTGGTACAATACCCGTAGATAGAGTGGGTTTGTGCGCGAAACCGCAGTATGGCATACTAGGTGATTATTTTACCGCACCCGGCACGGTTTGTCAACCTTTTTTCTCTCCCCCACCGCAGAATTTTTGCACCGCTTTCGCGGTGCATTTTTTGCGGTGACAATATAAATATGTATGCTCCGGCTTTTCGCCCGCAGAGCCTCCGATCCGGCGCGGCGCGCAAGCGTCAGATCGGAGGCCCGGTCTTTTACAGAAACGGCTTCATCTGTTCAATATTATTCTGCTCTGTCTCCAGCAGCTTTTTGCTCAGATCTGTCACCCGTTCATCCTTTCCGAGATATTGCCGGTGGTGCTGGATGGACTTAATGACCCCCTTGGTGTTGCCGGAGATCATCATCTCCGCGATCCTGGAGGTGTTGGGCGGCGAAAAGGCGTTCATGGTGCGGCTCATGGCGGCGCCCATTTTTGCGCCCATGGGCAGCGGCTCCGGCTGGCCGCCCCGCTGGGCCAGCATCCGGCTGGCGGCGTCCAGCAGCTCGCCGTATTCCGCCCGCTGCTGGCGCAGAGCGTCGGTCAGAGGCCCGCACGCGGAGTATTTCATCACGGCGTCGATGCCGGTGCGGCCCATCATGGTGGTCTGGCGAATGTAGTTGAGCAGTTCCGTGTCGGTAATCATGGCAGTGGCTCCTTTCCTAAGCTGACCATAGTATGCGCGGCGGGGAAAAAAGTATGCGGCGGCGGAAAATTCTGCGGAAATGTCCGGGGAAAATGAAAACCAAGGGTTGCAAATTGGCCACTGATAGGATAAAATAGGAGTATCAATTCAAAATACCATGCCGCTTTGCGGCGTATCATACCGGGGCCTGACCCCATCCGTTCCGGGTTTGGGGACCCGACAGGCTCGGCATGAGGCGGCGCGGCGTGTAATAGCACGATGCGAGCGTGCGCGGTATGCGTGTTTCCTGATGAAACTATTTCATCGGGAAGCAGTATCAGATGTTAGGAGGAATACCAATGATTTCAGCTGGCGAGTTCAGAAACGGCATTACCTTTGACATGGACGGCAATGTGATGCAGATCATCGAATTCCAGCATGTCAAGCCAGGCAAGGGCGCGGCCTTTGTGCGCGTCAAGATGAAAAACGTCATCACCGGCGCTGTGACAGAGACGACCTTCAACCCCAGCGCCAAATATCCCACCGCCTATATTGAGCGGAAGAAGATGGAATATTCCTACAACGATGGCGGCCTGTACTACTTCATGGATATGGAGACCTATGAGATGACTGCCATCAACGAGAGCGACCTCAGCGACGGATTCCGGTTCGTCAAGGAGAACGAGGAGTGTACCATCCTCAGCTACAACGGCAAGGTGTTCTCTGTGGAGCCGCCGAACTTTGTGGTGCTGGAGATCACCAAGACCGATCCCGGCTTCAAGGGCGACACCGCCACCAACGTCACCAAGCCCGCCACGGTGGAGACCGGCGCGGAGATCAAGGTCCCGCTGTTCATCAACGAGGGCGATAAGATCCGCATCGACACCCGCACCGGCGAGTATCTTGAGCGCGCCAAGGGCTGAGAATCGTGGAGGAGCAGGCGGCTTATCTCCAGAGTCTGAAGGAAAAGGCGGCGCTGGATATGTCCGAGCCCAGGCAGCGCCTTCTGGCGGAGCTGACGGACACGGTTTCCCTGCTGTGCCATCAGGTCTACAGTCTGGGCGCGGTGGTGGACGGCCTCAATGAAAGTCTGGACGAGGTCCAGCAGCAGCTCTCCTTTTTCGAGCTGGAGGAGGACCAGGAGGACGGCGGACTGGGAATCGACGAATACTACGATGGCAGTGAAACGCCATTGTACGAGGTCAAATGTCCCCAGTGCGGCGAGCGGTTTGCGGTAGACGAAACGACCCTGTCCAAAGGGTTTACCTGTCCCAACTGCGGCGAGCGCCTGGTCCAGGCGGAATAATCGGAATTGCAGACGGCCAACCGGGCTTCGGTTGGCCGTCTTTTCG
>CAZBOR010000096.1:0-7240 GCA_964493585.1 uncultured Oscillospiraceae bacterium | reverse complement strand
CCGCGCCGCGAACCGACGGGTCCCTTTCCGCGTCCATGGCGCAGTCCGGGAGCTGCCGCCCTTTATTTTTTCCGATACAGATGTTGTTTCCGAGGTAAAAATCTGTTATAGTAGTACCGAATTTCAAAAAAGCAGGTGAGTATATGAAACAAATCGGTCTTTTGCGGACGCCCTTTTCCCCAGACCAGGTCGCGTCCCTGCGGGAAATCGCCCGGGCTGCGGGCTATACGCTGACGGAGCTGCCGGAGGACGCCGGGGATCTCGGCGGCTTTGAGATCCTCTGCGGCTACTTCACCCCGGACCAGCTCCGCAGCGCCTCGGCGCTGGTCTGGCTCCAGCTCCCGTGCGCCGGCGCGGACAAATATGTGGACGAGACCATGTATCCCCATCCGGGCGTGACGCTGACCAACTCCTCCGGGGCCTTTGGCGCGGCGATCGCAGAGCAGCTCATCATGGGCAGTCTCATGCTTCTCCGGCGGATGCCGGAATACCAGCGGCAGCAGCGGGAGCGGGTCTGGCGGCGGGCGGGCTCCCTGGGGTTCCTGCGGGGGAGCCGGGTGACGGTGCTAGGTACCGGAAACCTGGGCGGCACCTTTGCCGAATACTGCCATGCCATGGGCGCCACGGTCCGGGGCGTCAACCGCAGCGGCAGGACGGATAACCCGCATTTTGCGGCGGTGTATCCCATGGAGCGGCTGGCGGAGGCTGTGGCGGACGCGGACATTGTGGCGGCCTGTCTGCCCCTGACGGCGGCAACACAGGGGCGGCTGGATCGGAGCTTCTTTGAGGCGATGCAGCCCGGCGCCTTCTTCCTGAACGTGGGCCGCGGCAAGACGGTCCGGCAGCGGGACCTGATCGACGCGCTGCAAAGCGGCGGAATCGCCGGAGCCATGCTGGATGTGGCGGAGGAGGAGCCGATGCCGCCGGACTGCCCCCTGTGGGACATGGAGAACGTCATCATCACGCCCCATGTGTCCGGCTCCGACCAGGACGCGGACAATATTGCCGTAATCTTCTCCATTTTCCGGGAAAATCTCCGCCGGTATTTCGCCGGAGAGCCGCTGAGGAACATTGTGGACCGGAGCGTTGGCTACTAAGGCTCCCGATTAAAATCTTTCATCATCAAAGGAGTGTATGTTCCATGGAAGTGAACATTTTATCTCAACAGGGCGGCATGGCCACGGTCCGTGTCACACTGCCGCCCCGGACGATCACCGAGGCGCTGGACCAGGTCTACGCCCAGCACCGGAAGGACGAAAGCTTCTCCCTGCCGCGCCAGGGGATCGACACAGACCCGCAGGGTCAGGCGCTGTTCCAGGAGGCGGTACGGAGCGCCTTTTCCGACGCCTACGCCGAGGCCATCCGGGCCAGCGGCCTCCAGGTGGCGTCGGAGCCGAAGGTCACGGTGGTCCGGGCCAGCGAAGCCAGAGGCGCAGAATATGATATGACCTTTGCCCTGCGGCCGGAGCTGAAGCTGGGCCGCTACAAGGGCATCCGGGTGGCGATGCCGGAGATGGAGCCCACGGAGGAGGAGATCCGGACGGCTCTGGAGGCCGCCGCGAAGCAGAACACCGCCGCTGTGGACGTGGACCGTCCCGCAGCGCCGGGGGACACTGCGGTCATTGATTTCAAGGGCTTTCTGGACGGCGAGGCCTTCGCGGGCGGCGAGGGCGCGGACTATCCCCTGACGCTGGGGTCCGGCCAGTTCATTCCCGGCTTTGAGGAGCAGCTTGTGGGGGCCGTGGCCGGGGACCATGTGGACGTCCATGTGACCTTCCCGGAGGGCTACCACGCGGAGAATCTCAGGGGCAGGGACGCAGTGTTCCAGGTCCAGGTGAAGAAGGTGCAGGAGCGGCAGCTCCGGCCTCTGACGGCGGAACAGGAGTCCCAGGCCCGGTCTCAGGCCGCCCAGCGGAAACGGGAGCTGGCGGACCAGCAGATCGAGGACCAGGTGCTGTCCGTGATCCTCTCGGAGGCCCAGGTGGAGCTGCCGGAGGCCATGATCGACAGCGAGGCCAACATCTGCCTCCAGCAGTTTGCAGCGGAGCTGTCCACCAAGGGTATGACCATCGAGCAGTTCAGCCAGAGCAGCGGAAAGACCCTGGCGGAGATGCGTAAGGAGATGCACCCTCTGGCCCGGCGGCGCATCGAGCTGAGACTGGTTTTGTCCGCCATCGCCAAGGCCGAGGACATCACCGCCACCGAGGAAGAGCTGGACCGGTACTGGGACCAGATGGCGGCCCAGTACGGCATTCCCAAGGCCCAGCTCCAGCAGATGATGGCCCCGGAGACCGCCGAGGAGCTGCGGGCGGAGATCATCGGCCAGAAGGCCTACGCCTTCCTGCGGGAGAGTACCATTTTGCAGCGGCCGGGGTCTGCGCCGGCAGAAGCATAATGTCCTCCGGAATATCCGGAAAGGATCCGGTATCCTACAGAAAAGCACACACGAAAGGGTGTTTCCCATGGAAAAAATAAAGATGACGACGCCGCTGGTGGAGATGGACGGCGACGAGATGACCCGCGTCCTGTGGCGGGACATCAAGGAAAAGCTCATCTGCCCCTTTGTAGCGCTCCATACGGAATACTACGACCTGGGCCTCAGAAACCGGGATGAGACCGGGGATGCGGTCACGGTACAGGCGGCGGAGGCCATCCGAACATACGGCGTCGGCGTGAAATGCGCCACCATCACGCCCAACGCGGCCCGTATGCGGGAATACGGACTTCACGAGATGTGGAAAAGTCCAAACGGCACCATTCGTGCGGTCCTGGACGGCACGGTGTTCCGGGCGCCGATCCTGGTGGAGGGGATCTCGCCGGTGGTGAAAACCTGGAAAAAGCCCATCACCATCGCCCGACACGCCTACGGCGACGTGTACAGGGCCGCAGAGCTGCGGGTGCCGGAGGGCCGGGCGGAGCTGGTGTTTACAGATCGGGCGGGGCAGGAGCGCCGGGAGACCATCTACGACTTCGAGTGCGGCGGTGTTGTCTCCGGGCAGTACAACAAGGACACCTCCATCGCGTCCTTCGCCCGGAGCTGCTTTGCCTACGCCCTGTCCACCGGGCAGGACCTGTGGTTCTCCGCCAAGGACACGATCGCCAAGCAATATGACGGCGCCTTCCGGGAGGTGTTTCAGCGCATCTACGACGAGGAGTACAGGGCGGACTTTGAAGCCGGGGGCCTGACCTATTTCTACACCCTCATTGACGACGCGGTGGCACGGGTGATCCGGTCCGAGGGCGGCTTTATCTGGGCGCTGAAAAACTATGACGGCGATGTGATGAGCGATATGGTGTCCACGGCCTTCGGCTCTCTGGCCATGATGACCTCGGTGCTGGTGTCGCCTGAGGGGAATTATGAATATGAGGCCGCCCACGGCACCGTCACCCGGCACTATTATAAATATCTCAGGGGCGAGGAGACCTCCACAAACCCCGTCGCCACCATCTTTGCCTGGTCCGGCGCGCTGCGAAAGCGGGGCGAGAAGGACGGCCTGCCGGAGCTGACGGCCTTTGCGGACCGCCTGGAAACGGCCAGCCTGGATGTGATCCGGGAGGGGACCATGACCGGGGACCTGTGCCTGCTGTGGGAAAAGGGCGCGGCGAATAAGGTCTCCTCCGGGGCGTTTATGGACGCCATCGCGGAGAAGCTGCGGGCGCAGCTTACGGAAACCTTATAAACAAAGGGCCATATACACCCGGTTTGCGTGATACGGCGCAGCGTGCGATTGTGCGCTGCGCCGTTTCATATCGGAAACCGGCAGGGAGGAAGGCGCCGCCTAGCGCTCCGGCCCTCCCGGCGGGACGGACCAGGGGGCGGCCTGTCCTTTTCCCGCCGAGCGCGGCGCCTCCCGGCTCTGGCGCGGGGATGGATGCCGCGCGCCAACCAGGAGCTGGGAGAGCACCATGGCGGCCATGGGGAGCAGCAGCATCCCCCAGAAGCCGCCCAGCCGCCAGCCCGCGTAGATGGCCAGCAGCGTCAGGAGGGGACTGAGGCCGAGCTGTGCGCCCAGAAGCCGGGGCTCCAGAATGTTCCGCAGCAGCGCCGCCGCGCCGTAAAGGCCCATCAGTCCCGCGCCCAGTCCCGCGCTGCCCGTCCCTATGGCGCAAAAGGCCCAGGGGATCAGCACTGTGCCGGTGCCGAACAGGGGCAGCGCGTCCAGCAGCGCCACGCCCAGCGCCAGCAGCAGCGGCGACCGGACCCGGAGCACCAGAAATCCCAGGAGCAGAACGCAGAAGGTCACGCCCATCAGCAGGAGCTGCGCCCGGAGCCAGAGGCCCAGGGCGGTTTTTCCCGCGAAAAGCGCCCGGTCCAGCCGCCCGGCCAGGGCGGGAGGCAGGTACAGCCCTGCCAGCTCCCGGAGCCGGGGCAGCTCCCCGGCGGCGAAGTACCACGACAGCAGCAGGGTCATCAGAAAGAACGCGCTTCCGGGCAGCGCGCCCAGCAGACCGCTGACCAGGGAGAACAGCCCGTCATAGAGCCGCTCGGCCAGGGCTCCGCCGCCGCTGCCAAGCTCCTGCGCCCAGGCGGAGAGGGCGTCGCCGATGCCGTCGGGAAGTCCCCGCGCCACACCGGAGAGCCGGATGCTCAGGGCCTCGGCATAGCCCGACAGGGTCTCCAGCAGGGCCGGGAGCTGACGGGACAGCCCCTGGGCCTCATGGAGCAGCGCACGGCCCAGGGTGAAGATCAACCCGGTCAGCACACCCAGGGCCGCGCTGACGGTCCAGAACGCCGCCGCGCCGCGGCCCATGCCCGTCCTTTCCTGGAGACGCAGGATCATGGGGTCCAGGGCCGCCGCGCCCGCAATCCCCAGCAGCACGGGCAGAGCCAGGGGCAGGAGCTTGAGGCCCAGGGCGCAGCCCAGAGCCAGTCCGGCGGCGGCGAGCAGCTCCTTTTTTTCGGGTGTCTGCATAAGGCCCTCCTTTTCTGTTCCGGGCAGATCCCGGCGCGGTTGTTGAGAAACGCCAAAAAAACGGAAAATAATTTGCGGAAATGTTGCAAAGTGTCCGTTGTCAAGAGACATATGATGTGGTAAGATATGCGGGCGGTAAACAAATGAATCTGACAGACGGACAAAACGGAGGCTGTGACATGGAGAAAACGCCAAAATACTATATTGTGGAGGCATCCGCCCTGCCGGAGGTGTTCCTGAAGGTGGCGGAGGCGAAGCGGCTGCTGGAGTCCGGCGAGGCCGGCACCGTGGGCGAGGCCACAAAGCTGACCGGCATCAGCCGCAGCGCCTTTTACAAGTACCGGGACGTGATGACGCCCTTTCAAAATCTTATGGCGGGCCGTATCATCACATTCCAACTGACGCTGAAGGACCGGACGGGCGTGTTATCCGGTATCCTTTCCATTTTTGCCTATAACGGCGCAAATATACTCACCATCAATCAGAATATTCCCACCAACGGCTGCGCCATCGTCACCATTTCCACGGAGACCAGCGAGCTGCACTGCTCCGTGGAGGACCTGCTCAAGCGCATGGGAAACCTGGACGGGGTGCTGAACGCGGAAATCGTGGCGGGCTGAGAAGGAGGACGCGATCATGGCAAAAATTGCAATCCTGGGGCTGGGGACCGTTGGCTCCGGCGTGGCGGAGGTGCTGGAAAAGAACGCCGCCTCCATCGAAAAAAAGGCCGGAGAGCCGGTGACGGTGAAATACATCCTGGGCCGCCACGACTACCCCGACAGTCCCTTCGGACATCTGGTGGTGAAGGATTTTTCCATCATCGAGCGGGACCCGGAGATCGCCGTGGTGGCCGAGTGCATCGGCGGCGCGGGCGCGGCCAGGGACTACACCCTGCGGGCGCTGAACGCGGGCAAGAGCGTCGTCACCTCCAACAAGGAGGTCGTGGCGGAATATGGGGACGAGTTTCTGGCTCTGGCCCGTGAGAAGAACCTCAACTATCTCTTCGAGGCCTCCGTGGGCGGGGGGATTCCCATCCTGCGGCCCCTGAGCAGCTGCCTGACGGCCAATGAGATCACGGAGATCTATGGGATACTCAATGGCACAACCAACTATATTCTGACTAAGATGATAAAGGAGGGGCTGCCCTTCGATGTGGCGCTGGCGGAGGCCCAGGAGAAGGGCTATGCCGAGGCGGACCCCACCGCCGATGTGGAGGGCCACGACGCCTGCCGGAAGATCTGTATTCTGGCGTCGCTGTCCTTTGGCCGCCATGTGTATCCCAGACAGGTCCCCACCCAGGGCATCACCTGCGTTACGGACCGGGATGTGGCGCTGGCGGAGGCGGCGGGCCGGAAGATCAAGCTCCTGGGCCGGGCTCTGCGGCTGGAGGATGGCCGGGTGGCGGCCTATGTGGCCCCGCACCTGCTGCCTCAGGACCATCAGCTTGCGGGCGTGGAGGACGTGTTCAACGGCGTCATGGTCTGCGGCGACGCCATCGGCGAGGTGATGTTCTATGGCCGGGGCGCGGGCAAGCTGCCCACGGCGTCGGCGGTGTCCGCAGACATCATCGAGGCGCTGAAGCACCGGACCAGCCGCGCCCGGATGGACTGGGGTCCCGGAGGCGACAACGTGGTGGGGGACTGCCGGGAGCTGCCCATGCGCTGGTATCTCCGCACCGGGGAGCCGGAGGACCGCATCGGCACGGCTCTGGGAGAGGCGGAGCTGCTCCGCAGCGCCCAATGCCCCGGTGAGATCGGGGTGCTGACGGGACCCATGCCCAGGCGGGAGCTGGACGTGCGCCTCAAGGGCCTTGACACGCGGACCTGCCTGCCGGTACTGGCGTAATATTCATTCAGGAGGAGAAAAATTCATGTCGCTCATTGTTCAGAAGTTCGGCGGAAGCTCTGTGGCAAACGCCGAGCGAGTTCTTCATGTGGCAGAGATCATTACGGATACTTTTAAGAAGGGAAACGATGTGGTGGTGGTGCTGTCCGCCCAGGGCGACACCACGGATGAGCTGCTGGAGCGGGCCTACGCGATCAATCCCTACGGCTCCGCCAGAGAGATGGATATGCTGCTGGCCACGGGGGAGCAGCAGTCGATCGCGCTGATGGCCATGGCGATCCAGCGGCTGGACTGCCCCGTGGTGTCCCTGACGGGCTGGCAGGTGGGTCTGGAGACCACCTCCGCCTACGGCAAGGCCCGCATCAAGCGGGTGGCCGGGACCCGCATCCAGGAGGAGCTGGAGCGCCGGCGCATCGTCCTGGTGGCGGGCTTCCAGGGCATCAACAAATACGGCGACCAGACCACCCTGGGCCGGGGCGGCT
>CAZBOR010000095.1:0-7256 GCA_964493585.1 uncultured Oscillospiraceae bacterium | reverse complement strand
GTCGCACAGGGTGTCGCCGGTGGTGGTGTTCTTGAGACCCACAGCGGCGGCGATGTCTCCGGTGTAGACATGGTCGATGTCCTCCCGGTGGTTGGCGTGCATCTGAAGGATGCGGCCCATGCGCTCGTCGATCTTCTTGGTGCTGTTGAGGACGGACGAGCCCTTGTCGAGCTGTCCGGAGTAGACCCGGAAGAAGCTCAGACGGCCCACATAGGGGTCTGTGGCGATTTTGAATGCCAGGGCGGAGAACGGCGCGTTGTCATCGGCGGGACGCTCGTCCTCCTCGTCGGTGTCGGGATTCACGCCCTTGATGGCGGGAATATCCAGGGGAGAGGGCATATAGTCGATGATCGCGTCCAGCAGCTTCTGTACGCCCTTGTTTTTATAGGAGGTGCCGCAGGTCACGGGGACCAGCGTATTCTCCACGCAGCCCTTTCGCAGAGCGGCCCGGATCATATCTGCGGGAACCGGCTCGTCCTCCAGGACCATCATCATGATCTCCTCGTCGATGTCGGACACGGCATCCAGGAGCTTCTCGCGGTACTCCTGCGCCAGATCCATCATGTCCGCAGGGATCTCCTCCACGCGCATATCCTGACCCAGATCGTCGTAGTACACATCCGCGTCCATCTCCACCAGGTCGATGATGCCCTTGAAGGACTCCTCGCAGCCAATGGGGAGCTGAATGGCGACGGCGTTGCACTTGAGACGGTCGTGGATCATGTTCAGCACGTTGTAGTAATCCGCGCCCATGATGTCCATTTTGTTGACATAGATCATGCGGGGAACATGATAGTTGTCAGCCTGACGCCATACGGTCTCAGACTGGGGCTCCACGCCGCCCTTTGCACAAAGGACCGTCACGGAGCCGTCGAGCACACGCAGGGAACGCTCCACCTCCACGGTGAAGTCCACGTGGCCCGGCGTATCAATGATATTGATACGATGGGAATCGTATTGATGCTTGGAACCATTCCAGAAACAGGTCGTGGCGGCAGAGGTGATGGTGATGCCGCGCTCCTGCTCCTGGACCATCCAGTCCATGGTAGCAGAGCCGTCGTGTGTCTCACCGATCTTATGATTGACGCCGGTGTAGAACAAAATACGTTCGGTGGTTGTGGTCTTACCAGCGTCGATATGCGCCATGATGCCAATATTTCTAGTTTTTTCCAGACTTGTCTTTCTGGCCATGTTTGCGCTCCTATCTTACCAGCGGTAGTGGGAGAATGCTTTGTTGGCCTCAGCCATTCTGTGCGTTTCCTCACGCTTTTTGACTGCGCTGCCGACGCCGTTGCAGGCGTCCATGATCTCGCCGGCCAGCTTCTCCTTCATTGTTTTTTCGCTCCGCTTACGGCTGTAGGTAGTCAGCCAGCGGAGTCCCAGCGTCTGTCTGCGGTCCGGACGTACCTCCATGGGGACCTGGTAGGTGGCGCCGCCCACGCGGCGGGCCTTGACCTCCAGAGAAGGCATGACGTTTTCCATAGCCTGTGTAAATGCCTCCAGGCCGCTCTTGCCGGTCTTGTCCTCGACGATCTTGAACGCATCGTATACGACCTTCTGAGCAACGCCCTTCTTGCCATCGAGCATAACGCTGTTGATTAGCTTTGTAACCAGAACTGAATTATAAATAGGGTCCGGGAGAACCTCTCTCTTCGGAACATTACCTCTTCTGGGCACTTCGCTTCCCTCCTTCATAGTATGATTTCATAGGTACTTCAAGGACCTGCGTCCTTGTTGGTGCCTGCCGAGAGGTTTTAATCTATGTTAAAACGACTGGGCAAGGCAGTGCCTTGCGCGTTACGCGCAGTGTCTTGTTGCGGAAGAAGCGATCTTACTTCTTCTTGCCGGCCTTGGGCCGCTTGGCGCCGTACTTGCTGCGGCTCTGCATACGGCCCTGGACGCCTTGGGTATCCAGCGTGCCGCGGATGATGTGGTAACGGACGCCGGGCAGGTCCTTGACACGGCCGCCGCGGATGAGGACCACGGAGTGCTCCTGAAGATTGTGGCCGACGCCGGGAATGTAGGCGGAGACCTCATAGCCGTTGGTCAGGCGAACACGGGCGATCTTACGGAGCGCGGAGTTCGGCTTCTTCGGGGTCGTGGTACGGACCGCGGTGCATACGCCTCTTTTCTGGGGAGAAGAGTGGTCCGTGGGGACGTTCTTCAGGGTGTTCAGGCCCTTTTGCAGCGCGGGAGCAGTAGACTTGAAGGTGACTTCCTCTCTGCCCTTTCTGACGAGCTGGTTAAAAGTGGGCATATTTTTCCTCCTTTCTTGGATGTTGAATATATATCCCAGGCGAAGCGCCTGTTGGGATCATGTGGTCTGGAGCAGCGCGGCCACCGCCGCGCCCACCTCGATGTTGCAGGCCCGTCCAAGCTCCGCCATGGTGGGGACCCGTTCCACCGGAACGCCGTCCCTGCGGCACTGGTCCAGAATGGGCCCGGTCAGCTTGGGGTCAGCATCGTCGGCCACAAACACCTTTTTGGCCCGCCCGTCGGAGAGGGCCTTGCGAAGCTGCTTGATGCCGACGATTTTATCCTTTGTGTTAAGCTCGACGAGCATTTTGCTGTCTCCTTTCGTATTTAGGCGCAGTTTGCCCGCCCACAAACGAAAAGATTATACCAAAATTATGTCCCATAGTCAAGCCTTTGATACCTGGTTTTTGTATAAAATCTGCGGTGTAATTCGTTTCTCCGATTCCGCTTTTACATCGGAGAGCGATCGCTCCGCGATTTTCTGCCGCAAAAAGCACCCTCCGCACGGGCGGATGGCCCATACGGAGGGTGCGGTCTATCCCTGGGACGGAGGAAGGTCCCGGTCGAAGGTGGCCCGGTAGAGCCGGGCGAGCTGGGACCAGGTGCCGCTGTCCAGCTCCCCGGTGACGGGAAGGCCGGAAAGCCGCTGGACCTGCCTCAGCTGCTCCGACAGGGAAGGGGTGAGCGTGCCGCCGCAGGCGGCCTGGTCCGCCAGACCCAGGGCTTCCAGCATGGCCTGGGCCAGACGCAGATTGGGATGGCTCTGCCCGGCGCCGATCACCAGCCCGGCGGGGAAGTGGTACACCGCCGGCTCTGCGGGAGCGAGCCGCCGCGCGGCGCTGTTATAGGCCCGGACGATGGCGCGGAAGGTAGCCTCCTCCGTGACGCCTGTGACCGGCAGGCCGTTCGCCCGCTGAAAATCCGATACGGCTCTGGTGGTGGAATCGCCGTAAAAGCCGTCCGGCAGGACAGGGTCGGACAGGCCCCCGTCCAGGGCGATGGTCCGGAGCATGAGCTGGAGGCCCGTCACCGGAGCGTTGACGATGGGGTCCTCGCGCATTCAGTCGCCTCCTTTTCCGCTGTCCCGCAGGCCCGGATACAGGGCGTGGCCGGGATATTGCCGGAACCGGACCTGGTTTCCGGCAGAATTCGGCCCGGAGAGCAGGGACAGATACCGCCGCGTGTCCGGGTCCGGCTGGCCGGTGGGCCGCAGGCTCAGTTGATTTTGCAGCTTGGTGATGGCGCGGGTGGTGCTCCGGTCCAGAACGCCGGTGACACGGGGCGGGTCCACCGCGGCGAAAACCGGAGCCACGGTCTGCAGGGCTCGCTGCACGTCCGCAATGGTGCGGACTGCGGCGGCGCTTTCCTGAGGGAACAGGGTCTGATTGTCCAGCACGGTCCCGGTGATGCCGGAAACGCGGCTGACGATGCTGTCCCAGGTGGCCGCGCCCACCAGACCGCTGGGGGTCAGTCCCGCGAAGCGCTGATAGGCCAGCACCGCGTCCCTGGTGGCGATGCCGTACTGCCCGTCGATGGTCACGGCGGGGATCTCCGGGATGAAGTCCGACAGCACGTTCAGCAGATATTGCAGGCGGGAGACATATTCCCCGGAGCTGCCCAGGGAGAGCACGCTTGGCAGCTCGTAGGAGCTGAGCAGATACCGCTGCCCCTCGGAGCGCAGCTCCGCCAGCCGGGTCACGGCCACATAGATGGAGATGATCTGGTACCAGGTGGCCGCGCCCACCACGCCGTCGGCGGTCAGTCCGAATATCTCCTGGAACCGGCGCACGGCGGCCTCGGTGCCGGGTCCGAACAGGCCGTCTATGGGATAGATTCTGGGGATCGCCGGGTAATTCCGGGAAATGCGGTTCAGCGCGCCCTGGATCTGCAGCACGGCCTCCCCGGCGGACCCCAGCCGCAGCGGCGTTCCGGGATAGGAGGGCGTCAGACCCCGGACAGGCACGTCGCTGACGATTTCAATGTCGTTTCCGTAGTAGCTTTTGAGAATGTCCAGGTAGGAATACCCCTGGCGGGCCAGCTCCTGGCTGCCCCACTGGCTCATGCCGGAGCAGGTGACGGTGGTGCCGTTGCAGAAGGAGGCGGACAGCGGCTCGATGGTGCCGCTGCGGCGGATGTAGCTGCGGAACAGGGAATCCACCAGCTGGGAGATGTTTTCAAAGATGTCCCGGCCCCGGATGAATTTCTGGTCGTATACGGTGGAGTTGGTGATGTCGAAGTCATAGCCCCGGCTGGGGTAGTATTCCAGGTAGATTTTATTCAGGGCAAAGGAGATCTGCGCCAGAATGTTGGCGCGCAGCGCCGCGTCCTCCCAGGTGGGATAGATTTCGCTGGAGGCCACGTTTTTGATGTAGTCCTGGAAGCTGACGGTGACGTTTTCGGCGGCCTGGTCGGGCCGCCCCAGATGAACCGTGATGGTCTCCGGGATATAGGGCAGGCCGCTGTCGGTCATGGCCGGCCTCCTTCCCAAATGGGCTGCGGGGTGAAGTCGAACTCCTGCTGCCGGTCCTGATCGGGGTCCAGGGGTCTCAGGGGCAGAAGCTGGACGTTTTGGATGGTGAGAATACCGGGGAATATCTGAATGCCCGTGAGCAGCACCCGTTCAAACTCCGGATGCTCCACCCGGACCGTCAGTCCCACCCAGGGCTCCGTCAGGTTTTCCGGGGTCTGGCTCAGGGCCACGTCCCCGGTCTCCACGGTCAAAGGCGGCGTCTGGCCGGATTCGTCGGTTGTCAGCACCCCCAAAAGCGTCCCCGGCGGGTTCTGGAGCCGCACCACCACGGTGGCGTTTTCCACGGGGATGCTGGCGTTGGAGGTAAAAATGCGGAATTGTATGGTACCTGTAGATGCCAAGCTGAGGCCTCCTGTCTGTTTGGATGCGGACCGAAATCCTGTGACAGTATATGCCAGCGGATCGCGGAAAAGAACATCGGCCCTGACCCCCCTGGCGGAAATAATAAGCACCCATTCCCGTGACGGCAGGAATGGGTGAAAAACCCGCAGCATAGACGCCTTCTACAGACAGCATCCGCGATAAAACAGGGCAAGAGGCTTTATCAAGCTGTGCTTGCCGGAACATGATTTCGGGCAAAGGCAGTACATCAAAAATCCGGGGCAGCGGTCCAAGCTTTCAGGACCGCTGCCCCGGATTTCCTTATGGCAGGGGATGAGGGATTCGAACCCCCGATAACGGAGTCAGAGTCCGGTGTGTTACCGTTACACCAATCCCCTGTATTCATGCGCTCCTTGTCAAAGCGCATGATTTATTATACGCGATTTTTTGGATTTGTCAAGCCATTTTTCTGGAATTTGCAATATTTTTTCAGGGTTCGTAGTCGAACTCGAAGTCATAGATGCTGACGGTGTCGCCCTTTTGAATCCCCATGGCCTCCAGCCGCGCAAAGAGCCCGCACTTGCGGAGCTGCCGGTCAAAGTACATCCGGGATTCATAGTCGTCAAAGTTGATGTCTGCGATGAGCCGTTCCATCCAGGGCGCGGAGACCAGCCACAGGTCCTCGTGCTGCTCGATCACCAGCTCGTCGGAGTCTCCGGCCTCGGCCATGGGCTTGACGTATTCCGGCTCATAGATGGTGATGGGAGGCAGCTCCTGGAGCCGCTGGTAGATCACCTGCATCAGCTCCTTGGTGCCACGGTGGATGGCGGCGGACATCTCGTACAGCGGGAGACCCAGGCTGTCCGTGTAGTCCCGGAGGCGGCGCAGGTTTTCTGGGTCCTCCAGAATGTCGATCTTGTTGGCCACCACGAGCATGGGGCGGTTGGCCAGATCCGGGGAATACCGGGCCAGCTCCCGGTTGATGGTGATGAAGTCCTCCACCGGGTCCCGTCCCTCGGAGCCGGACACGTCCACGATATGGACCACCAGACGGCAGCGGTCGATGTGCCGCAGGAAATCGTGGCCCAGGCCCACGCCCTCGGAGGCCCCCTCGATGATACCGGGGATGTCCGCCATGACGAAGCTCTCGCCCTCGCCCAGATAGACCACGCCCAGGTTGGGGAACAGCGTGGTGAAGTGGTAGTTGGCGATCTTGGGGTGCGCCCCGGAGACCACGGACAGCAGCGTGGATTTTCCCACGTTGGGGAAGCCCACCAGACCCACATCGGCCAGGAGCTTCAGCTCCAGCACCACATCGTGGCTCTCGCCGGGCAGTCCCGTCTTGGCAAATCGCGGCACCTGTCGGGTGGGCGTGGCGAAGTGCTGGTTCCCCCAGCCGCCCCGGCCGCCCTTGGCCAGCACAAAGTCCTCCTCGTCCGACATATCCCGAATGACCTCGCCGGAGTCCGCGTCCCGGACCACAGTGCCAAGAGGAACGCGGATCACCAGGTTTTGTCCGTTGCGGCCCTTCATGTTGCTGCCGGAGCCGTTGCCGCCGTTTTCGGCGGCATATTTGCGCTTATAGCGGAAATCCATCAGCGTGGTCATGCCGGTGTCCACCCGCAGAATGACGCTGCCGCCGTGGCCGCCATCGCCGCCGTCCGGTCCGCCTGCCGCGATGTATTTTTCCCGGTGGAAGGACATACAGCCGTTGCCGCCGTTGCCCGCCTGGACGAAGATCCGGACCTTATCTACAAACTGTGCCATCCCGATGCCTCCTTCTTTCCGGTATGCCTCCACGAAAAAGAGGGCGCTTTGCCAGCACCCTCTCGATCTGCAAATTACTGTTCGGCCACCTCATAGACAGAAACCTTCTTGCGCTTTCTGTTGATATGCTCGAACCGCACGACGCCGTTGACACGGGCGTAGATGGTGTCGTCGCTGCCGATGCCCGTACCCTGGCCGGGATGGATGTGGGTACCTCTCTGGCGGACCAGAATGTTGCCGGCCTCTACCCGCTGGCCGTCGGCGCGCTTGACGCCCAGGCGCTTGGACTCGGAGTCACGGCCGTTTTTGGTGGAGCCGCCGCCCTTGTGGTGCGCGAAAAACTGAATACCGATCTTAAGCATGATTTACACCTCCAAAACCG
>CAZBOR010000094.1:0-7478 GCA_964493585.1 uncultured Oscillospiraceae bacterium | reverse complement strand
CGTGGGCGATGGCGGCGATGGCGTCGATGTCGGGAATGTCGGAGTTGGGATTGCCCAGGGTCTCAATAAAGACGGCCTTGGTGTTGGGCCGGATGGCGGCCGTGACCTCATCGAGATCATGGGCGTCCACGAACGTGGTGGAAATGCCGTACTGGGGCAGCGTGTGGGCCAGCAGGTTGTAGCTGCCGCCGTAGATGGTTTTCTGGGCCACAATGTGGTCGCCCGCCTGGGCCAGGGCCTGGATGGCATAGGTGATGGCCGCCGCGCCGGAGGCCAGGGCCAGCGCCGCAACGCCGCCCTCCAGAGCCGCGATCCGCTTTTCCAGCACGTCCTGGGTGGAGTTGGTCAGCCGGCCGTAGATGTTGCCGGCGTCGGTCAGACCGAACCGGGCCGCCGCGTGGGCGCTGTTATGGAACACATAGGAGGTTGTCTGGTAAATGGGAACCGCGCGGGAATCGGTGGTGGGGTCTGCCTGCTCCTGTCCCACATGGAGCTGGAGGGTTTCAAATTTATAGTCACTCATAATAAATATATCCTCTTTTCAAAAATAATGGAGCTTGAGCGCAGAAGCTGGGGCGTTACGGCCTCCCGACAGTTGGCACGTCGAAGCCCTAATCGTATGTATTGGGCAGTCCCACGGCCATATTCGCTGTCCGGGAGCAGCGCATTCGACAATTCATCCTGCGATCGGTACGGATGTGTGTTCCATCGGTCATGACGTTCGCCTCCTTTTATGGTACTGCTCAAAGCTGATGGTGGTATTATATCCTCTAATCCCTACTTTGTCAATAGGTTTTATATGATTTTTTTGAAAATTTACAGCGCACGAATAATCCTCCGCGTCCCGTCCATGCTATGGAGGAAGGGGGATATGTCTATGAAATCCATCTGGCAGCAGGGAGACATTCTGCCGGCCTTTCCGGCCCTGGACCGGGACATCCGCACGGACGTCCTGATCGTGGGCGGCGGTCTGACGGGACTGCTC
Organism: uncultured Oscillospiraceae bacterium; assembly: GCA_964493585.1. Classification (GTDB taxonomy): domain Bacteria; phylum Bacillota; class Clostridia; order Oscillospirales; family Oscillospiraceae; genus HGM13006. The sequence goes on along the minus strand of CAZBOR010000094.1, from coordinate 6,493 downwards.
TGCGGATATTTTCTGGCGGCGGAGGGACTGGAATGTACCGTGGCGGAGGCAGACCGGGTCATGTCCGGTACCAGCGGCCGCACCACCGCCAAGGTCACGAGCCAGCACGGCCTGATCTATACCCGTCTGGCAGAGCGGTACGGGCAGGAGACCGCCGCCCTGTACTACCGGGCCAATCAGGAGGCGCTGGAGCGCTACCGACGGCTGGATATTCCCTGCGACATGACGGAGCAGAGCGCCTTCGTCTACGACCGTCGGGATGCCGCCGCCCCGGAGGCCGAATGCAGTCTGGTGCGGCGCTTCGGCGGACAGGCGTCCATGGTCTATACCCTCCCCCTGCCCTTTTCGGTGCGCGGCGCGGTGTGTTTTCCCCGGCAGGCCCAGCTCCACCCCATGCTGCTGGCCGGGGGCCTGCTCAGACCCCTGACGGTCTACGAGCGGACGCCCGTGACCGTCCTGGACGGCGGCACGGCCCAGACCCCCGGAGGCCGCATCCGGGCCGAATATGTCATCGTGGCCACCCATTTCCCCATGCTGCGGATGCGTGGGGCATACTTTATGAAGCTCTATCAGCAGCGCTCCTATGTGCTGGCCCTGCGCCATACGGCGTCCCTGAGGGGGATGTATCTGGATGCCGCGCCGGGCGGGCTCTCCCTGCGGAGCCATGGGGACACTTTGCTGCTGGGCGGCGGCGGACACCGGACCGGGACCGGAAGCGACGGCTGGACGCAGCTGCGGCAGGAGGCGCAGCGCCTGTTTCCCGGCTCCGGGGTCCTGGGGCAGTGGGCCGCCCAGGACTGCATGACCCTGGATGGGATCCCCTATATCGGCGTCTACGGGCCAAAGCAGTATGTGGCCACAGGCTACGGCAAATGGGGCATGACCTCCGCCATGGCGGCGGCAGCGCTTCTGACGGACCTGATTCAACGGCGTCCGTCCCCCTACCGGGCGCTGTTCGCGCCGGACCGGAGCATCCTGCATCCCCAGCTTCTGGGAAACAGTCTGGAGTCCGTCAAGGGTCTGGTCACGCCCACCGTACCCCGGTGTCCCCACCTGGGCTGCGCTCTGAAATGGAACAGCCGGGAGCGGAGCTGGGACTGCCCCTGCCACGGGTCCCGATTCGGCGCGGACGGCGCGCTGCTGGAGGGACCTGCTCAGAAGGGAATCCCGCGATCCGCCGGACTTTGAGGGTGTAATTTGTTTGCATTTTCATCAGTTTGTCCTGTAACTGTGCAATTTGTTGTTTCATGTGCTATAATTGACTCGACTTTTGAAAAAGGAGGACCAATTATGAGCGAACCCAAATTCAAGCATCTGCTCCAGCCCCTTAAGATCGGCAACTATGTGCTGAAGAACCGGCTCTGCGTCTCCAACTCCCTGCCCCACTTCCTGCAGGGACCTGAGACCTATCCGGCGGACAGCGTCATCGCCCACTACGAGAACAAGGCAAAAAGCGCCGCCATCGTCACCTGCATGGGCATCAACAACTTCACCCATGGCAAGCAGCTCCCCATGAACCTGGACTTCGGCCATTTCCCGGACTTCGACCTCTATGACACCAACTGTCAGAACTATCTGATCCAGTTGGCGGATTCCATCCACTACTACGATTCCATCGCCTGCATGGGTATGTTTGTGGGGCCTCCCTCCGCCTATCCGCTGATGGTCCCCAAGGGCCAGCAGGGCGAGGTAAACCCCTTCACCCAGACCCAGAGCATGAACGCGCCGCCTCCGGCGGAGTTTGACATCCTCCAGATTCCCGCCCATGAGGACTGCACCTACTACACCGAGGAGCAGCTGGAGCTGATCGCCAACTCCTATGCGGAGCAGGCGGGCATCCTGCAAATGCTGGACTTCGATATGATCTCCATCCATATGTGCTACCGGGCCAATCTGCCCGCCAGAATGTTCTCCCCCATCACCAACCAGCGCACGGACAAGTTCGGCGGCTCCCTGGAGAACCGGATGCGTTTCCCGCTGATGGTGCTGGAGCGCGTCCGCCAGAAGGTGGGCAAGAATATGCTCGTGGAAATTCAGTGGTCCGCCGACGATCTGGAGGGCGGCTACACCATCGAGGAGTCCGCCGCCTTCCTAAACGAGGCGAAAAAGTACATCGACATGGTACAGCTCCGCGCCAACGAGGTGGACCACGCCCATCCCATCGGCTTTGAGCTTCAGGAGACCCCCTTCCTGAAGTTCGGCGAGTACATGAAAAAGAACGTCCCCGGCCTGATTATCGGCGTGATCGGCGGCTTCCACTACCCGGAGACCTGCGACAGGGCCATCGCCGAGGGCAAGGCGGACATCATCTACGCCGCCCGCGCCTATATCTCCAACAACGACTACGGCCAGCTCGTGCTGGAGGGCCGGGAGGACGACATCGTCCCCTGCCTGCGCTGCAACAAGTGCCATGGCCGCGGCGTCAACGACCCCTTCGTATCCGTCTGCTCCGTGAACCCCTGCATCGGTCTGGAGCAGAAGGTGGACCGCATGAAGGTCCCCACCAAGGGCGGAAAGCGGGTCGCCATCATCGGCGGCGGTCCGGCCGCCATGCGCTGCGCCATGTACCTCCAGGATCGGGGCCACATCCCGGTGATCTATGAAAAAGGCCCCGCCCTGGGCGGCGCCATCATCCACTCGGACTTCGCGGACTTCAAGTGGCCCCTGCGGGACTTCAAGAACTTCCTGATTCACCAGATGGACAAGCGGGGCATCGAAATCCATCTCAACACCGAGGCCACGCCGGAGATGATTCGGGAGCTGGACTACGACGTGGTGGTGGCCGCCACCGGCGCAACGCCCATGGTGCTGCCCATCCCCGGCGCGGACCCCGAAAAGCTGTTCTTCGCCCAGGAGACCTTTGCCCATCCCGAACGGCTGGGTGAGAATGTGGTCGTCATCGGCGGCGGCGAGGTCGGCGTGGAGATCGGCATCTACCTGGGCCAGAAGGGCCACCGGGCCACGGTGCTGGAAATGCGGGACCAGTTGGCCGCAGACTCCACCGCCATCCACTACTTCTCCATGCTCCAGGAGGCCTGGGAGAAGGAGCCGAACTTCCACTCCATCACGGGAGCGAAGGTGGCCGCCATCCGGGATGGCCGGGTGGAGTACACCGACAAGGACGGCAACACCCAGTCCGTCCCCGCCGACTCCGTGGTCATGTCCGCCGGAATGCGGCCCAACAAGGACCAGGCCCTGGCCTTCTACGGCTGCGCCAAGGAGTTCTACATGATCGGCGACTGCAAAAAGGCCGCAACCATTCAGCAGGCCATGCGCTCCGCCTATTCCACGGCGATGCGTATTTAACCTTTATAAAATGGAGCGCCGCCAGATGGCGGCGCTCCATGTTTTTGTCAAAATCCGCAAAGGCGCAAAAAATGCGGAGCCGGCCGAAGCCGACTCCGCACAACTTTCCGGTCTTAGAGGTCGATGCACTTCTCCGTGTCGGGATCGAACAGATGCACACGATCCGCCTCGAACGTAACCTCGATCTTGTCGCCCATCTTCGCGGTGGAGGTGGGGTCAACGGTGGCAGTAAACTGCTGGCCGCCGATGAGCAGGAACAGGTTGGTCTGAGCGCCCAGAGGCTCCACAGAGTCAACGGTGGCGGTGAACTCATACTGCGGATAGTTCTTCAGATAGATCTCCTCGTCGTGGATGTGCTCCGGACGGACGCCCATGACCACACGCTTGCCGATGTAGGCCTTGACCTCAGGCTTGAGGCCGATGGAATCGGGAAGCTGCACAGTGGCGTTCTCCTCGTCGTTGCCGAAGGTGATATAGGTATGGCCGTCCTTCTCGCTGAGCAGGGAGTTCTCCAGCTTGTTCATGGAGGGAGAGCCGATGAAGGTGGCGACGAACAGGTTTACAGGGTTCTGGTACAGGTCCTGAGGCGTGGAAACCTGCTGCATGATGCCGTCCTTCATAACGACGATACGGGAGCCCATGGTCATGGCCTCGGTCTGGTCATGGGTAACGTAGATAAAGGTGGTATCCAGTCTCTTGTGGAGCTTGGTCAGCTCACTACGCATCTGGGTACGGAGCTTCGCGTCCAGGTTGGACAGAGGCTCGTCGAGGAGGAACACCTTGGGGTTACGGACGATGGCGCGGCCCAGGGCAACACGCTGACGCTGGCCGCCGGAAAGCGCCGCGGGCTTACGGTCAAGCAGGTGCTCGATCTCCAGGATCTGGGCAGCCTCCTCCACACGACGGCGAATCTCATCCTTGGGCGTCTTGCGGAGCTTCAGGCCGAAGGCCATATTCTCGTACACGGTCATGTGCGGATACAGCGCATAGTTCTGGAACACCATGGCGATGTCTCTCTCCTTGGGAGGAACATCGTTGCAGAGCTTACCGTCGATGTAAAGCTCACCCTCGGAAATCTCCTCCAGGCCCGCGATCATACGCAGGGTGGTGGACTTACCACAACCGGAAGGACCGACAAGAATGATAAACTCCTTGTCCTCAACTTCAAGGTTAAAGTCGGTGACAGCAATGACGCCGCCTGCATATTTTTTATAAATATGCTTCATTGTTACGCTGGACATAATATACCCCCATCTTCTAGCTTGTTTAAGATGATGTTATTTTAACACACTCGTTCCCGGATGTATAGTATCTGATTTACCAAAGGTTTTCAAACAGCTTTGGTGAATCTGACCATGCGGCGAAAAAAACGCCGAAAAACTGTGGATTTTTACAACAACTTGCCGATCTCCTCCGGGCTGAGCAGCCGGAACGCGCCCTTTGGCAGATCCCCCAGGCAGAGCCGGCCCTCCCGGATGCGGCGGAGATAGGTCACGGGCTTTCCCCTGGCGGCCAGCATCCGCCGCACCTGATGGTATCTCCCCTCCCGGAGCGTCACATAGCAGCCGCCGTCCCCTGCGCGCAGCTCCGCCGGGCGGCACACCGTTCCGTCCCGCAGCTTCAGTCCTGCGGCAAAGGCGTCGATGTCCGTCCGGTCAATATAGCCCTCCGTCCTGGCGTAATACTCCTTCTCCACCTGACCCTTCGGCGCGGTGAGCCGATGGCCCAGGTCCCCGTCGTTGGTAAAGAGCAGCAGGCCCTCGGTGTCCTTGTCCAGCCGTCCCACGGGAAACAGTCTCCGGTACTCCGGCGGCAGCAGCTCCATCACCGTGGGGTCCCTGGGGTCCGCCGTGGAGGTCACATACCCTGCCGGCTTGTGGAGCATCAGCACCACAGTCCCCGGAGGACACGCCGCCGCGCCGTCCACCCGGACCTCCGCCCCATCGGGGATCTGCGCCTCCGGGCGGCGCTCCGTCACGCCGTCCACCGTCACCCGGCCCTGGCGGATAATGGCCCGCAGCTCCTTCCGGGAGGCGACCCCCGCCTCGGAGAGAAATCTGTCCAGCCGCATCATAAACCCCTTCCCTTCTGTTCTATCCTCCGCCCATGCGCCATAAACTGGACTAGCATTGTAACAGGAGGAATCCCCATGGTCATTTTAACTGCCAAGCTATCCAAGCCCAAGCTCATCGGCATCGTCTGTGCCGCCGCCGCTCTGCTGCTCCTGGTGATCGTGCTGGCGAACCGCTCCGGCGGCTCCGACATCCAGGAAACCGCAGGCAAGAAGCTGGAAACGCCGGAATCCAGAGTGGAATTTCTGGCCTCCTGCGGCTATACCGTGTCCGATGAGCCGGCACGGACCCAGGAGGTCCGCATTCCGGAGGCGTTCAACGAGGTCTACACCCGGTACAACGCCATCCAGCAGTCCCAGGGCTTTGACCTGACGAAGTATCAGGGCAAGACCGTGCTCCAGGTGGTGTATCAGGTGGAGAACTACCCCGGCGAGAGCAGCGAGCCGGTGTACGCCACGCTGCTGCTGTACCGAAACAAGCTCATCGGCGCGGACCTGAGCCGCGGCGGTACCGAGGGCTTTCTGCAGCCGCTGCTGGCGGCCTGAGCCTAGCGCCACAGGGCCACGATACGAAGGCCCTGCTTCTCGGCGTAGCGAACGGTGGCGGCGGTCCCGCCGGGACTGCCGTCAAACACCGTCAGCAGCAGGTCCGCGTGGTCCACCATGTAGCGGTTCCGCCGGAGCATACAGCCGTCGGAATAGCGGGCCTCCAGCACCGTGGTCCTGTCGCACTGGTCCAGGGCCTGCAGGTATCGGACCCGCTCCTCCCTGGGCCATGCGTCCGGCTGGCTGGGACATGGCACCACGGCCTCAATGGTCAGCGGAAACTCCCGCCGCAGCCGCAGCAGCGCCTCCAGGTAAAACATATCCGTACCCCTGGCCATACCGCAAAGATAGTGGCGGTAGCCCTCCCGACAGAGCTGGCGAAGCTGCTGCTCCAGCAGAATTTTCAGCGCCACGCAGTGTTCGTCTGTCTCGTCCCGGCCCCAGGGCAGCTTCTCCGGCCGGTGCCCGGAAAAGGCGCAGGTCAGCTCCACGGCGCGCTCCCCCCTTATTTTATGATGTTGGGGTCATCCCCCAAATACAGCGCCTTGCGTCATTCGCATATCGGATGCA
>CAZBOR010000093.1:0-7493 GCA_964493585.1 uncultured Oscillospiraceae bacterium | reverse complement strand
TACAGCTCCCGGCCGGAGAGCTCCGCGGCCACCGCGCCGTCGCTGATGGCGGTGACGATCTGGCGTATCTCCTTCTGACGGAGGTCTCCCGCCACAAAGATGCCGGGGCAGGAGGTGCGGCAGTCCTCGCCCGCCACGATATAGCCCTCAGGCGTCACATCCACCAGATCCCGGTACAGCTCCGGCGCGGGACTGAGACCGATGGCGACGAACACGCCGTCCACGGTCAGGGTCCGCTCCACGCCGCGGCGGAGGACCGTCACGCCTGTGACCTTCTCCGTTCCGAGGATTTCCTGTACCTGGGTCTCCCAGAGGATCTCGATGTTCTCCTGGGCGCGGACCCGCCTGGACAGCGTGCCCTGACCACGAAATTGGTCCCGCCGCACCAGGAGCCACACCTTCCGGCAGAGCTTGGACAGATAGAGGGCGTCCTCCAGGGCGGTGTTGCCGCCGCCCACCACCGCGACGTCCTTCCCCCGGAAAAACGCGCCGTCGCACACCGCGCACCAGCCTACGCCTCTGCCGGCCAGACGGCTCTCTCCGGGGACCTCCAGACGCCGGCGGCGAACACCCATGGCGAGGATTACCCGCCGTGCCTGAAGGCTCTGGCCGCTCTCTGTGACCACCTGAATGGAATCCCCCTGAGGCTCCAGCTTCACCGCTCGCTCATAGCGGGTCTCCACCTGCATATCCTCCACCTGCCGCGCAAAGCGCATGGCCAGCTCCCAGCCCTCCGCGTCCGGGGAGCCGGGCATATTTTCGATAACGCCGGTTTCCGCCATCTGGCCTCCGTAGGTTTTCTCCTCCAGCAGCACGGTGCTTCGTCCCGCACGGGCGCTGTACAGCGCCGCCGTCATGCCGGCCGGACCGCCGCCGATGATGCAAATATCGTACATATCCTGTCCCTCCCATAAAAATATCCCCGCTTTTCAGCAGGGATATTCTTGATTTATTCCGTCTTAGCTTCGGGTTTCGGCTCCTCTGCGGGAGCGGCAGCCTCGGCGCCTTCCGGCGCGTCCTCGGTTTCCGTCAGCTCCTTGATAAGCTCCGGATTGCTGGTAATCAGCACGTCCGCCTCGCCGTCGCCGGTGATATCCGCCAGCACAGTGTCCGCCTGACCGTCGCCGGTGGTGTCCGCTGTTACGGTGTCGATGACGCCGTCGCCGTCCAGGTCCTCCAGCTTCACGTCAGCGGCGCCGTCGCCGTCCAGGTCCAGAAGGATGGCCTCCTCAGGCTCCGCCCGGTTCTTTTTTATGGCCTGTGCCACCGCCACCGCAGCGGCGCCCGCCGCTGCCGCCGCGCCCAGCGCCGCCAGCCCGCCGATCCAATGCTTTTTTCCCATTTGTCTCAGCTCCCTTCTATAATCTCTGTTCGTATTCTATCACTCCGCAGCGCGAAGTGTGTGAACAAATCATAAATATTCCGCCGTTCGACCCTATTGGTCCCGGAATTGGGAGGGCGTGGTCCCCTCGTATTTCTTGAAGGCCCGATTCATGGACAGAAAGCTGGTATAGCCCACCATCTGGGCGATTTGCTTCATGGTCTTGTCCGTCTGCATCAGGCGCTTGGCAGCGGCCAGCCGCACGTGCTGGATGGTCTCGTAGATGCCGTGGCCCGTGTATTGCTTGAACACCCGCGTGGCGTAGGAGGGCGTGATGCCAAAGACCGCCGACACCTCCGTCAGGCCCAGCCGCTCGTCCATATAGTGTTCCTCGATATACAGACTCATTTTGTCCACCCACTGGGGCTTCGGCTCCTGGAGCTCCACGTCCCGCCTCCGGCTGATGGCGTCGAACAGCTCGTCCATGGCGGTGGTCAGCTCCGACAGGTTTCTGGCCTCCACAATGCGCGGACTGGGATTCAGACGATAGTAAAATTCATCTCCGATGGTTTCCTTGAACTCCTCCAGCGCGTCGAGAATTTTGCAGCATATGCCGCCCAGCCGGACCCGCAGGATCTGGACGGAGGGCCTGGACTGGATAAATTCCCGGTCGATCATTTCGTGGAGCACATATTTCACGCCGCCGGCGTCCATCACCTGGAGCTTGGAGATGAGCTTTTTGTCCAGCACGGTCAGGTCCGAGCGAATCATGGGCATATGCTGGCCGTACAGGTCCTCGTAGTATGTCACCTGCTGGTCCAGCTCCAGAAAGGCATTGTACCAGAGCACCTCCCTGGCCTGCCGATAGGCTTCCGGCAGAGACACCAGACCGTGGACCTCCTCGCTGACGGCGATGGTGACGCTGATGCTGAACTCCGTTTCCAGAACCTCCATGAGCTGGTCCAGCAGAGGCTTCAGCTCCCGCCGGAAGTCGTCCCAGCTCTGCAAGAGGTTCACGATACATACCATCTGATAGTCCTTCTCCGCCTCCATGGAAAGATTCTTCTGACTGAGCAGCTCGTGCAGGGTGTTGGTCAGCACAAAGAAGTGGTGCTTGGTGGCGTCCAGCCGTTGGGCCTCCGTGGAGAATACCTGGCTCCAGCGCTCGATCTGTACCACCAGAACCGCATACCGGTCCGTACTGGGACATACGCCCGCCTCCGTACACAGCCGCGTCAGCTCCTGTTCGTCCCGGATAAAGTGCGGGCTGGTCAGATGGGAGATAAGCAGATCCATCAGGTGTATATCTTTATCCAGAGCCATAATATGTCAACCTCCTGCCGGAATTTCTCTGTACCTATATCATATCAAATTTGTCGGTACAGAATCAAGTTTTTTCAAGAAATATAGTCAAAAATTCATATTGCGATTCATATTTCTGTCAGTTTTCAGACAGCCCCCGGTGTGGTATATTTATTAGAGGCAGATCAAGCTGCCAATTCAAACGAATGGAGGATATTACATGAAAAAGAGTATTGCGAAGCTCCTGGCGCTGCTCCTGGTCCTGTCCATGGTGTTCGGACTGATGGCCGGCTGCGGAACCACCACGGCCAGCTCGGACGGGGCATCCAGTGCCGCGTCCGCCGGGGAAGCCGAGACTGTCGAGTCTGCCGAAACGGAGCCGGAGGAGGCCGAACCCGCCGAGACAGAGCCGGAGGAGGCATCCACCCCGGAGGAGGCTTCTGCCGCCGAGGAGACCGCCGAAGCGCCTGAGGAGTCCGGCGAGATCGTCCTGGAGACCGTGCCGCTTCCCATTGAGGAGGAGGCCGTCCACTACACCTGCTGGATGCCTGTGGCGCCCTATGTGGGTGAGTTTATGAATCTGGAGGAGTTCTCCGAGAAGGTCGCCATTGTAAAGCTCATCAACGAGGCCACCAATGTCTATATCGACTTTAACGCCGTGGCCGGCGGTATGGTGGAGGAGGAATCCTTCAACCTGATGATTGCCGCCAATGACTACACCGACATTATCGGCGTTATGAACTACTACGGCGGCGCCAGCAGCGGCGCTGCGGGCCATGAGAAGGCCATCAACGACGAAATCATCATCGACATCAAGGATGATCTGGAGCAGTATGCGCCCAACTATTGGAGCTATCTGACCTCGGATGACGACGCCTATATGACCATGCTGACGCCCTCCGGCATGATGGGCTGCATCGCGCAGCTTCTTCAGGGCTCGGAGTCCATGGGTATGATCGTCCGGAAGGACTGGTATGACGAGTCCGGCGTTTCCGCGCTGGAGACGATCGACCAGTTTGAGGAATATCTGACCTACTGTAAGGACACCTACGGTGCCTATGCCTATCTCCAGTACGAAGGAAACGACACCGATTTCTCCGCCGCCTTCAACATCAACGCCGGCGGCTTCAACCTGGTGGACGGCCAGGTGATCCATGCCTATAATATGCCCGCCTATGTGGACTATCTGACCAAGATGAACGAGTGGTATGAGAAGGGCCTGTTCAACAGCGAGTTCTACAACGACACCGACGTGACCACCGTCCGTCAGGATATGGCCAATGATCTGTGCTCCTTCGTGGACGGCTCCGCCTCCAACATGGGTATGATCTACGACATGAATCCCGACAACGCCGCCATGGAGCTTATGGGTATCTCCTACCTGAAGGCGGACGGCGTGGACGAGATCCACGCGGGCAACAAGCCCTCCCTGATTAAGAACTCCGATACCTGGGCCGTCTCCACGGCCTGCGGCGATCACATCCCGCTGATGAAGCTGATTAACTTCCTGTATTCCGAGGAAGGCCAGCAGCTTTATAACTGGGGGGAAGAGGGCGTCGCCTTTGAGTACGACGATAATGGCGAGCCTCAGTGGACCGATCTGGTCATCAACAACCCCGACGGACTGAGCTTCATGTTCGCCTCGTACCTGTATGCGTCCGGCACCGGCTCCGTGTACTTCCCCAGCGTGTATCAGATCGAGAAGGAATACTACGACGCCAAGCCCGGCGTGCTGGAGGCCATGGAGACCTTTGATACCCAGACCGACGGCGCCTATTCCTTGCCCCGGTATGTGGCCCTGGACAGCGAGGCCGAGGAGGAGTATACGAGCATGGCCACAGATATGGAGACCTATGCCGAGGGTATGATTTTGAGATTCATCACCGGCGAAGAGCCTCTTGAGAATTATGACGCCTTCCTGCAGCAGTGCAACGATATGGGACTTGAACGGATGACCGAGCTGTATCAGGAGGCCTATGACCGCAGTCAGGAGACCTTGAACTCTTAAACCGTATATATTGTGGGCGGCTCCCATCGGGAGCCGCCTTTTTTCGCGTTCACACGGGACCATAAGGACGAAAACAGGGCGCCGCGTATTGCGGCGCCCTGAAACAGTCGTTACAGCCGGTATTTGGGCTGTGCGCGGTATGTGGTATGGAGAATGTGGTGGGCCTTCTCGCTGCCCCAGGCGCCCAGATAGTTGGCGTAGACCTCCTGGACAATGGGGTTGAGGTGGCTCTTCCGCAGGGTCTTTCCGGCGTCCTCGTCGTAGAGGGCCTTGGCGCGCAGAGAGCGGTAGTCCACAAAGTTCTTGATCCTCGCCGGGACATAGGGCTGTCCGCCGCCGTTGATGCAGCCGCCGGGGCAGCACATGATCTCGATAAAGTCGTATTCCTTCTCACCGCTGCGGACGGCGTCCAGCAGCTTGCCCGCGTTTTTGGTGCCGGAAACCACCGCCACGCGGACGGTCTTTCCGGGCAGCTCGTAGGTGGCCTCCTTGACGGATTCCAGACCACGGACCTCGTGGAATTCCAGCGGCGCGCTGTCCTCGTCGCCCATGAGGATCACGGACACGGTGCGGAGCGCCGCCTCCATGACGCCGCCGGATGCGCCGAAGATGTCGCCGGCGCCGGAGGCAATACCGAAGATGGGGTCAAACTTCTCGTCGGGCAGCGAGGTGAAGTCCAGACCGGCCCGCTTTATCATCTCGCCCAGCTCGCGGGTGGTGATGCTGATGTCGATGTCCTTCAGTCCGGCGGCGGCCTCCATATCGGGACGCTTGATCTCGTACTTCTTGGCGGTGCAGGGCATCACCGAAACGACGACCATGTCCTTGGGGTCGATGCCCATCTTCTCGGCGTAGTAGGTTTTCATCAGGCCGCCGAACATACCCTGGGGGGATTTGCAGGAGGACAGATTGGGCAGGAAGTCGGGGTAATACTGCTCCGCGTACCGGATCCAGCCGGGGGAGCAGGAGGTAATCATCGGGAGCTTTCCGCCGTTCTGGATGCGCTGGAGCAGCTCGGTGCCTTCCTCGATGATCGTGAAGTCTGCGGCGGTGTCCACATCGAACACCCCGTCGAAGCCCAGACGGCGCATGGCGGCGACCATCTTGCCCTCCACGTTGGTTCCGATGGGCATACCGAAGCACTCGCCCAGACCCGCACGGACCGAGGGAGCCGTGGCGATGACAACGTGCTTGGTCTCGTCGTTGAGCGCCTCCCAGACCTTTCCGGTGTCGTCCCGCTCTGTGAGCGCGCCGGTGGGACAGTTGACAATGCACTGGCCGCAGGAGATACAGGCGGTCTCCGCCAGACCGCGGCCAAAGGGACTGCCGATCTCGGTGTTGAAGCCGCGCTCGTTGCAGCCGATCACGCCGATGCCCTGGTTCTGGCAGGCGGCCACACAGCGCCGGCACAGGATGCACTTGGAGTTGTCCCGCACCAGATGGATGGCGGAATCCTCGATCTGAGGCTTCATGTCCGGGGTCTGGAACCGCACCTGGTCCACGCCAAACTCCTGAGACAGGGCCTGGAGCTCGCAGGTGCCGCTTCTGCGGCAGGTGAGGCACTCCATCCGATGGTTGGAGAGCAGCAGCTCCAGCGTCATTTTCCGGGCGTTGCGGACCTTCTGAGTGTTGGTCCAGACCTCCATGCCCTCGTTGACGGGGTATACGCAGGAGGCCACCAGGCCCTTGGCGCCCTTGACCTCGACCATGCAGATCCGGCACGCGCCGATCTCATTGAGGTCCTTCAGATAGCACAGGGAGGGGATCTTCACCCCCGCCAGATTGGCAGCCTGAATAATGGTGGAGCCGGCAGGAGCCTCAACTTCTATGCCGTTGATTTTTAATTTCACAGTATCCATTCTCGTTTAAGCCTCCTTAACCCTTAGAAATTGCGCCGAATTTACACTTCTCCATGCAGCTTCCGCACTTGATGCACTTGGAGGTGTCGATGGTGAAGGGACTGCGGATGACGCCGGAGATGGCGTCCGCCGGGCAGACACGGGAGCAGGCGGAGCAGCCCTTACACTTGGCGGGGTCGATGGTGTAGTTCAGCAGCGCCTTGCAGGAGCCTGCGGGGCAGCGCTTTTCCACCACATGGGCGATGTACTCGTCCCGGAAGTTCCGCATGGTGGACAGCACCGGGTTGGGGGCCGTCTGGCCCAGGCCGCACAGGGCGTTGCCCTTGATGTGGTTGGCCAGCTCCTCCAGGGTGTCCAGATCCTCCAGAGTACCCTGTCCGTTGGTGATGCGGTCCAGAATGTCGTACATCCGCTTGATGCCGATCCGGCAGGGGGAGCATTTGCCGCAGGACTCGTCCACGGTAAATTGCAGGAAGAACTTTGCAATATCCACCATACAATCGTCCTCGTCCAGAACGATCATGCCGCCGGAGCCCATCATGGCGCCGATGCGGGTCAGATTCTCATAGTCGATGGGTACGTCGATCTGGCTGGCGGGGATACAGGCGCCGGAGGGGCCGCCGGTCTGGACCGCCTTGAATTTCTTGCCGTTGGGAACGCCGCCGCCGATCTGCTCGATGATCTGGCGCAGAGGCGTACCCATGGGGATCTCCACCAGGCCGGTGTTGTTGATCTTGCCGCCCAGGGCAAAGACCTTGGTACCCTTGCTGCCCTCGGTACCCAGGGCGGCATAGGCCTCCGCGCCGTGGTTGATGATCCAGCAGACGTTGGCGTAGGTCTCCACGTTGTTGAGGATGGTGGGCTTTCCGAACAGGCCCTTCACCGCCGGGTAGGGGGGACGGCACCTGGGCTCGCCGCGTTTGCCCTCGATGGACACCATCAGGGCGGTCTCCTCGCCGCAGACGAAGGCGCCGGAGCCGAGCCGGATGCCGATGTCAAAGCT